>JBIHZY010000177.1:0-3418 GCA_044240185.1 Solirubrobacteraceae bacterium | reverse complement strand
GCGAAGATCGAGCGACGCGGCGGCAGCGAAGCGGTCTAGGTGGGCCGCTCTACTTCGCTGCGGTTGGCGCCGAGTTAGCCTTCCCGACGCTCTTTGTCTCGTAGGCAAACATGCTCGTCATGCCCATTACAACGAGCAGCTTGCCGTCGAAGATCGCAGGGTTGAATTGGCCCTTGGGGACCGACCAAATAGTGCGGCCGTTGCGGACAGATAGCGCAGCGGTTTTCTTCTCCAGAGTCGAGTAGAAAACGAGGTCGCCGATTATCTGGATCCCGCCTGAGATTCGACCACCGGTCGGTTTACTCCAGCGAATCGCTCCGCTTTTGGCGTTAAGGGCGTAGAGGTTCCCGTCGTAGGAGCCGATGTAAACAGTTGGGCCAAGCTTTGGGATGTCGGCTACGGCGGCAGAGGAATAGACGTAACCGCCGGTGCCCTGCCGCCAGGCCATCTCTCCATTGCTGGTCGAGAAGGAGTAGACGCTGCTGTTGGTATTGCCGATATAGACGCGGCCGAACGCAACCGACGCAGTGCCGTAAAACTGGCCGCCACCAAGGCCGAGCGCGCCGCCGCCGCCGGAGGTCCAGAGAGCCTTGCCGTTCTTGGCGCTGATCCCGTGAACAGTGCCGGCGTAATCGCCGAAGAAGAGCTTGCCGTTGGCATAAGCGAGGCCACCCTTAACTGCGCCGCTGGCCTTGTAGGTCCAGAGCACCTTGCCGTCCTTGGCGCGCAGAGCGTAGACGGTCCCGTTCTCGCTGCCGAAGTAGACGACGCCGTTGCGCACGAAGGGCGAGCTCTCGGTTCGGCTCGCGAGATTCTTTGACCAAAGGATCTTCTTCTTCTTTGGATCGACGGCGACAATCCGGCCCTTCTTGCTGCCGCGCGTGCCAGCGAGGATCGTGCAGTAGGCGATGCCGTCGACATAGGCTGGGGAGGAGGCGGCGAGATCGCCTAGCTTCTTCTTCCAGTAGACGACGCCGGTCTGTCGTTTGAGTGCGTAGAGCGAGGCGTTGTTCTTCAGCAGCAGCAGCGAATCGCCGTCGGCGACTGGAGTGAACTCCAGAAGAACGCTGCCTCGCAGCGACCAGCGAACCTTCTTTGTCGGGCGCAGCGGCCGCGCGAGTGGATAGTTGTGGGTGCGCGCGGCGTCGTAGCCATAGAACGGCCAGCGGAAGTTGGCGGCGCCCGGCTTCGGGGCAGGCTTTGGGGTCGCCGTTGTCTCGAAGGCGACGTCAGGGTTCGAGACATCGCCGGGATTGCGTGCGCCGAGCAGGAAGGCGAGCGCGGCGGCTGTCAGCACGATCGCGGCAACCAGCAGGCCGACGAGGACGCGCGCTTTGCGAGATCGCGGCAACATGAGCAGTATGGAAGCAGCCGAGGTGGTCGCCAAGCTCGCAGAGCTGCCCGCTGGGCAGGCAGTGATCGATGCCGTGGCGGACGACAGGAGCGTCTGGTTGGTCGGCGGCGCGGTCCGCGACGTTTTGCTCGGGCGCACGCCGACAGAGATTGATCTGGTGGTAGAAGGACCGCTCGAGCCGCTGCTTGCGCGGCTCGGTGGCGAGTCCGAGCTGTTCGAGCGGTTTGGCACCGCGACAGTCAACCTTGACGCGGGCCGAATCGACCTCGCATCGGCGCGAATCGAAACTTACTCCAAGCCCGGCGCACTGCCTGACGTGTTTCCGGCGACGGTCGCCGAAGACTTGAGGCGCCGGGACTTCACGATCAACGCGATTGCCGTGCGAATCAGCGATCCCGTGATCGAAGCAGAGGCTGGCGCGCTGGACGACCTTCAATCGGGAACGATCCGCGTGCTCCACGAATTGTCATTCATCGATGACCCAACGCGGCTCTGGCGCTGCGCGCGTTACAGCACGCGGCTTGGCTTCGATCTTGATTCGCAAACGACGGCGCTCGCGGCCGCGGCAACTCCGGGCTCCGTTAGTGGGGAGCGGATTGGCCATGAGCTGCGCTTGGCGCTGACCGAGCCGGACCCAACAGCCGTCTTCGCGTCGGTTGAGCAGCTCAACGCTGGCGCACTGCTCGAGGGCTTCAACGCTAGTCCTGCGCGGTTGCCGCAGGCGCTGGAGCTAATCGGCGACGCCGGCAACCCCGCGCTGCTGACGCTGGCGGCTTGCTGCGAAGCGGTTGAGCTGAACCTGCTCACGCGCTGGCTCGACTTCCTTCAGTTCAGCGCCCACGAGCGTGACATCGTCGCTGTCTCGTCACGGTGGGTGACAGCCGCGCCGCTGCGCAACGCTGAGACGCCGGCACAGATCGCCCGCGCCGCGAAGGGAGCACCGATCGAAGCTGTGGCATTGGCGGGCGACGAAAACGCTCGCCTCTGGATAGATCAACTCCGTTTCGTCGAGCTCGAAATCTCGGGCGACGACCTGATCGCGGCTGGAATCGCTCCTGGGCCCGAGGTCGGAGCAGCACTCCAGCACGCGCTTGACCTGATGCTTAACGGGGAGATCAGCGGCCGCGCTGATCAGTTAGCGGTGGCGCTTAAGCGAGCGCGGGGTGGGGGCGAGTGATAACTGTTGATCCGCCTTTCCGCAGTGAGGCCCTCGGTATTCGTCTCACTGTTGGTCACGCCGAATTCCTGCTGACTAACGCTGGCGCAGGAGATTTCGCAGCACCAAACGAGCAGCAACGCGCCGCTGTTTCGATCGAATCCGGGATCGCGCCGAGCTATTGGGCGCAGGACGATCAGGTCCACGGCACGAAGGTGACGATTGTCGCAGCCGGCGGCGAACCAACGCCGTTCACAGATCCAGCCGACGGCCAAGCCACAGACCGTGATGACATTCTCTGCGCGGTCCGGACCGCCGATTGCCTTGCCGTGCTGCTGGCAGGCGATCGTGCGGTCGCAGCGGTCCACGCTGGCTGGCGCGGCCTCAGCGGCGGTGTAGTCTCGAACGGTGTCAAAGCGATGCAGACCCTAGGCGCCGCGCCAACTGTCGCCGTGATCGGCCCGGGCGCGCGTGGCTGCTGCTACGAAGTCGGCGACGAAACCATCGATGCCTTCGCTAGTTACCCGTCGGCCTTCACAAGAGAGCGCAAACTGGATCTCGCCACTGTTGCTCGTGAGCAGCTCCTTGCCGCTGGAGTCGGCACGGTGTACGACTGCGGAATCTGCACGATCTGCTCATCGAGTGACGATTTCTTCTCCTACCGCCGCGATCACGGGCAAACTGGGCGGATGCTAGGAGCGGTATGGCTGAGCTGATTTCTGGCCTGACGAGCGAGGCAATCGTCGCTGCGAGAGAGACCGTTGAAGGCGAGGTCGCAGCTGCCTGCGAGCGCGCAGGGCGCAGCCGTGCAGAGGTCGAAGTGGTGCTTGCCGCAAAGTACGTCCCGATCGCTGACAGCAGCGAGCTACTGGCCGCCGGGATCACTTTGATCGGCGAAAACCGCGCGC
>JBIHZY010000036.1:0-11914 GCA_044240185.1 Solirubrobacteraceae bacterium | reverse complement strand
ATTTACCGCTCGACAGAGGAGATCACGCCGCAGTTGCTGGCCGCGGTCAAGGGTGGCCAAATCTGCACCGTCTTCGACCAGGCCTCTGTAGCGGCGCGCGCCGTCTGCGTTACTCGCAGCAACAGCAAATGGCAGATCGTTTCCCGTGGAGCGCGCGTTGAAGGAAGCGTCAGTCAGCCGCGTGCAACCGAGCTGCGGCTGCGCTTCGAACCCGCCGCAGCGAAGCTCCGCGTCGGCCTTGCCGACGTCTACGTCAACGCAACGGCTGCCGGCTGCAGCGCGCAGCAGGCGAAGGCGGCGAAGGTAACTTGGTCGCAGGCCACGATTGTTTCAGCAGCGATCTTGGAGCTGCCGTGTCAACACCGCCTGCCGCGCGTCGGTAACTACCGAGCGCGCGTTTGGGACGTCGTCGTGAGCGGCTGCCGCCGCAGCGGCGCTGGCCAAGTTAGCCGCGGCCCGTCCGGCAGTAAGCGGGTCGCGCTGACCTACGACGATGGCCCTTCTAGCTATACGCCCGCATTTCTGCGCGAGCTGCGCAAGCTTGGCGTGCCAGCGACCTTCTTCATCGTCGGGCAGCTGGTCTCTTCCAACGCTTCGACCGTGCGGGCAATGCTCCGCGACGGCAACATGGTCGCCAACCATTCGTGGAACCACGCCAACCTTGGCGGTGGCGGTGCGGGCGCCAGCACGCAGCTGCGCGATACGAACGCTGCAATTCGCCGTGCCACAGGCTTCACGCCCTGCCTTTTCCGGCCGCCCTACGGCTCAACCAGCGCCGATCTCGTTAGCCGTGTCAACCAGCAGGGAATGACTTCGGTCCTGTGGAGCGTCGATCCGCTCGATTGGCGCACGCCTGGGACCGGTGCGATTGTTAACACCGTCGTGGGGCAAACTCAGGGTGGCGGAATCATCCTTTCCCACGATGGTGGCGGCCCGCGCTCGCAAACGCTCGCTGCGCTGCCGCAGATCGTCCGTGCGCTGAAAGGGCGCGGCTACAAATTCGTCACGCTGACCGATCTGCTCGGCTATGCGGAGCGAATTAGCCTCGTCAAGTAAGACTGGGAGCTAGCGGCGAGCGCTTCGTGCAGCAGTCGGATTGGCCTTAAGGTAGGCCGAGATGCGGTTCTTTGGAACGACGAAGATCTTCTTGCCGGTCATGTAGTTACCTGAGTCAGAAGAGCGGCGCGGCGGCGGGCGGTAGACGTCGATGTGGCGGCCATCGATAGCACCGCCGGTGTCGTCGGCGCGGAACCAGCCGTCCTTGTTCTTCGACTTGTAAGCGGCGATATAGACGAGGCTGCCTCGCGGAATAAGACTGAGGTCGACGGCCACGCTGCGGTAGTAACTGAGGTCGAGCGAGGGCCCCTCAGCGAAGCTAATTCCGGTCGGCTTGACGTATCGGGTTCCGGTGCCGTTGTACCAGCCACCAGTCTCCAGAGGGAAGGTGACGCGACCGCTCTTCGATCGCCAATAGCCCTCGCCGCGCCAGAACGGAGCGAAGACGCCGCCAACGCCGAAGCTCGCGTTCTTGCCGCTTGATGTGATCCAGCCGCTCGAGCCGAGATTGTTGATGTGGTATCGCTTGCCGTTGGTGCCGATCCCATCTCCCTCCATCGACAGCCCCCGGGCCGAATAGAGCCAGTCGACGCGGCTTCTGCGCGCGAGGCCGGGCGTGTAGACGCGCTCACCGACGAACCATGCTTCCGGCGCCGGGAAGTATTCGGTGATCGTTACGCCGCTGAGCCATGTCTCCTTTTTCAGCACTGCCGAAGCACTGGCCGGCAGCAGCATCGCGCCAGCCGCCAAGACAACTGCAGAGGCGATCGCGGCGCGGAGAAATTGAGCGACTCTAAGAGTGGTCATCGTCTTCTAAACACGGTAGCGGAGCAGGCGTTGCGGCCGCGAAGCTAAACCTTCAGCGCGCCTTGGCTATTCCCTGCCCGCAAGGGCGCAGCGGGCGGTGGTGACAACTTTTCTTGCCCGCCCGTGTTTGTAAGCGAGAGAACGATGATCCCGAACTGTGACAAAACCCTCGTTGGCGGGTCTGAAGTAGCAGTAACGAGCGGTTTTGAGGCTGATAATGCGACGTAGAAAAACAAGAGCACTTTGCGCAGGGTTCTGCTCGGCAGCGGCCCTAGCCGTCTTGCCGACGCTGGCGAGTGGCGCGGCGTTTCAGCCAACACCCGACCTGATCGCGGCACCAGCAAACAACATTGGGGTTCACTCGATGTTGTACCAAGACACCCCCTACAGCGCGAAGAAGGAGATGTTCGCCCAGGCTAAGGCCGTAGGCGCGTCCTATATCCGCTTGGATCTTGGCCTTATCTCGATCTTCACGCGTGGCGACTATCGCGGCCATCCCTTCTACCAGAAGAACTGGGCTCAGACCGATCAGTACGCGGAGCTCGCCAACCGCTACGGCGTAAAGATTCTCGCGAACCTCTTCGCAACACCATGGTTCATTGCTGACTGTCCTGCCGGCACTTCCCGCGAGGACGCGTACCACTGCCCTCCATCCGATCTCGTCCGCTACAAGGCGATGGTCGCCGAGGTGGCAGCACGCTATGCGGGCGTGATCGACACGTTTGAGATCGTCAACGAGCCAGATACCGCACGCGCTTTCTACGGCAGCCCGCAGCAGTATGCGCGGACGTTGTCGGCCGCCGCTGACGGAGTACACGGTGCCAACCCGAAAGCTCGGGTCGCGATCGGTGGCGTAGCGCGGGTCTCGGACACAAAGTTCACCGACGCCGTGCTCGCCGCTGATCCGTCGCTCCCGGGAAAGATCGACATCAACACGATTCATCTGCGCACCTCGGCTCGTGGAACGGCTGTCTTGGTCGACACTTGGCGCAAGTACTTCACCGCAAACGGAATGAACGGCCCGCTCTGGCTTACAGAGTTTGGTTACCCAGCCGAGACGGCGTTCCAGTTCGACGCCAAGTTCCGTGGCGGCGAGAGCGCGCAGGCGGCGTTCCTTGAAGCGACGATGCCGGGGATTGTCGGTGCCGGCGCTGAGATGATTTTCGTCACTCAACGCGAGTGGGGTTCTGGCGCGTTTGCGTCGGAAGGAATCCTGAGCACCGCCGACCCGCTACCCGCCAACCCGGCGGTCCGGCGCAAACCGGCCTTCGACGCGGTCAGGAGTGCGGCCGCATCGCTCGTTCCCGTGGCTTTGCCAGCGCCACCAGGCACTGTCTCCTTCCCCTACAGCAAGAACCGCAGCGCCAAGGTTGTTCGGAAGGCAATCACGCTCAACTTCGCCTGCGTATCGGCTGGAATCTGCCCAAGTAAACCGTTCCTCCTCAAGCTCACGAACGGCAGCGCTTACCGCGTTGTCAGCCCGGCCATCCCCGCTGGTGGAACAGCCGCCTTGAAGCTGACCTTGACGAAAGTCTCGCTGCGACTCTTGGCCCGGGCGAAAGGCAAGACCATTCTCGCCCGCCTAACAGACACTAAGTCTGTTGGCGTTGGGTCAGCCCGAATTCGTGGCTAGCGTCGAGCGGCGCTAAGCGCGGCGTAGGCGTCGGCCGTCGCAGGCTATCCTCCGAGCCTGCGCCCTCCTAGCTCAGTTGGTAGAGCACTTCCATGGTAAGGAAGGGGTCACCGGTTCGAGTCCGGTGGAGGGCTTCACCGGAGGCGCCGCTACTGCGGCGTTTCTGCGTTCTAAGGCTCTCGCCGTTCGAGCCAATGCCTGCGCCTGTGGAAGCGTTATGGAAGCCTGCTCGCGGCGCTCATGATCCGCGAAAAACTGGTTTCACAAACGACCGGCTCAGTCTGGAGAGTAGGCTCAGGCTTCAGTTCGGTCAAGCCACCCACTGTCGCACTAATCACGCGATTTTCTTATTTCTTCTCGCCGGATTTTCGTTTAGGTGCTTGCTTTGATCAGTCATCGCGGCGATGATGTGTCGTGTCTTTGGCGCGGTCAAAACGACGAACAGCTGGGAGCGACTCGTATCCAACCGAGGTTGAACGCTTATGGAATGGTTCAGGTCACTGACGGACGTGGAGGGATTAGCTTGGGTACCACCCCTTGAGGTCACAGTCGATCCCGTGTTGGCTGCGATGACTCCCCGTCCACGGACCCGCGAATTTGTTGAATCGGGGGAGATCGACTGGATCGCCGAATTTGTTGAACCGGGGAGTCTCGTATGGGCCGCCGGCGACGACATCCTCGACTTCATGAAGAGTCCAAGCCACCGCGCATTCTCGGGCCTTTATGGAGTGGACCAGGACGAAGAAAAATTCGTCTTCATCATCAAGGCCCTGATGCTTCCGGGCACCATTGCCGACTACTTGGACGCGGCTCTAATTGGCGCTCGCAACCTCACAGGTGGAGGGCGGGAACTCGAGCTTCATCAAACCGCAATCGCGATCATCGATTCAGACCCGGCTCGTGCCGCAAGATCTGTAGAGGCGGCCGGGGGGTCACCGGAGGAGGTGTTTCTGGAGCCGTTCGGATCCGGGGTTCAGTTCCTACTCGGGCAGGGCTTTCTCAGAGAGGCAATAGCTCTTGACGACAGGGCACGCTCGCTGACAGGTGGGTCAGGATCTTGGCAGGGCCAGATGGCGACTGACACGCTCAAATCGCTTGAAGAGATCGCCGAGGCACGCAGCAAGTGAGCCGTCTCGACGTTCTAGCCCATGCGGAACTGACCGAGGCTCTGAGGGTCCATTACGAATCCTGGCCTGAGCCCAGGGTCGCCTTGACCGAACTATTAGGCTCGACCGTCTCCGAAGTCATGGATGGAACGTGTTGGTCGTTTATTCCCGAGGGTCACGACCTGCGACTAGTCATTCCCAATCTCACGCCAAGCGATGAGGCGGCTCTGGCGGAGCTTATGCCGCCGTTTGTTGATCGAGCGGGTTTCGCTTCGTGGCCTTGCGACGCGGCTCAGTTGGTTGACACTCAACAAGACACTATCTGGGGAGTTGCCAACTACTCACTACCCAGCCCCGCGCTCGCATTTGCGAAGAAGCTCGTCTCGCCCTTATTTGGAAAGCTCATGGGACCCTGGAGACTTAGGACGTCGCCTGGCCCAAAGACGCTGAAAGCGCGCTTGGCGCTGATCGATTTAAGCATCGACGCTCACGAAACTCTTGGGCTCGATCCAAGTCCCATACTTAGGATGCTCGACCCTGCGCTAGACGCAGATGGCTTCTTCGAAGTGCGCTGCGAGCTGCGCGATTCCTGGGCCGCTCGACCAGAGGACTTCCCGCAACGAGTCGCGTTTTTCCTTGCTCGCGAGATCGCCCGGCAGGCCGCCAAGAAGCAGAAGAAAGACGGAACGGTCGCGGAGTCCGACATCCTGAAGGGTCGGTTGTCCGAGCCAGCTCTGGCACTCCTCGGAAGCTGGGAGAACATCACTCTATATCTAGGCTTGGAGAAGGTTCGGAACAGGGCCGTCGCGCCTCCGGTGCCTATACCTGAAGAAACACCTGACGCCATTAGAAATCGTGTTGACCTAATGCGCTCTTGGTGGGAGTACGCCGATGAGCTGTGGGCCTCTCAGCCCTTTGGAGATCCGGCGCTCTTTGGCGTCGTTCCCGATCGAGAGGTGCCGAGCTACCGTCTCGTCGAAGGCGCTAGCCGGGAGGAGTCCCTACCCGCTCAATTTGAGCGACAGGATGAGCTTGAGTTGTACTGGGGTCGGCGCTCCGGAAAACCGAACCCGACTTTGCTCATTCCCGAACGTGAGCCAGAAGCTGCTCTAGTCGAGTCTCTCGGAGCGCCGTTTCGCTTTTGGCATGAAGTGGGCCTTACTCTCTACTTCCTTGTCCACGGGCCTTATGCCCGATGTTCCCTTGATGACATTGACGAGTACTACGGCTACTGGACTAAGCAACTCAGCGACATCGGCGCACCGATCGATCCGGGTCTGTGGAGCGACCTTCGTGAGGCTGCGAGGCACGACGACCAGGGATTTCACCCACAAGGAATATCCATTTGGATAGATGCGAGCGGACTGGCGGATGACCTCAAGGAGGATGGAGCTGACCAAGAGTCCATAGAGTTTTTCGAGGCCCAAGCCAAGTTGGAAGAGGAGCAGATGGCAGAGCGGCTTCTCCAGCGGAGTAACAGCTTCCACGCCATGCGCGATGTCCTAACCAGGCACCGGAGGAAGTGGTTCTCAAGCTACTGGGAAGACTGGGCGGCCTCCCAATGGCGCGATGACCTGACGGTCGCTGGCACCGCCTGTCTGGAGGCTGTCCTCAATCGCGAAGGAAAACCGCTTACCGCAAAACAAGCGTGGCCGATACTCGGACCGGTTGCCAACCGGTGGTTCGGCGGCAACTGCTCTCAGGTCGCTCGGCTAGTCGGGGTAGACGGCCCGATCGCAGATCGCCCAGACGACTTCATCCGACCGATGCCGGATGACCTTGAGACGCTGATGCGGAGCGTTTCAAACGAGCTAGGCGGTGAGCCCGACAGCCGTGACTGGAGCGTGAGGCGAATCGGGGAGATCGCGGGGAGAACTCCAGAAGCTCTCGAGCACTGGCAGGCGACTGGGAAAGCACCGAGTGTCAATGCGCTATCAATCCGCAGCCTTGTAGAGGAAGCGTGGCCGAATGACCCGAATGCTGGTTTCAGCCTCTTCCTTCGGACGATCGGGGAGAAGCTAGTGACAACAGGCCACCCGGCGGCGGACGTTTTCCTCGCTGCGGGGGAATAGAGTTCTCCCAGTAACCGCTCGTGCCAATCCGGGACTCGGTTCGTCGCCTCAATTCCGTTCCGTAACACCCGGTTTACGTTCCGCCACTCGCTGGCCTCTCGCCCACTGAACGAGGTTTAGAGCTCTGAGGCGATTGCGTTTCTGCTCGGCCATGCCAACTCGAAAGTAACTCGAGCCGGCTACATCCCGAGCCGTCTTGTCAATCCACGAGGTAGCGGATGCCCGGCGCCGCTCCATGCGGAGGGATAGGTTGGCCGCCATCGCTGGAAGCGCTTTGCGAGCGTACGCGATCACATGATTAGTTGATACATTGTCGACGGCTGCTGGATCGAGCATGGGGATTGGCTGTTAACCTCCTTTTGTGGAATCTAACTCTGTCGGAAAGTTAGAAGTGCAACGCTCGGCGTTGATAGCTCGGCGCTTACCATCGCTCTTCGGGGTATTTCTGATCTTGGCTTCCATCTCAGTGGTTGGCCTCTCTATAAGCGAGCCGGCCGTGGCTGCTGACGCCGTGCAGGGCAGGCTGGTGGTGGACACAGGCGCCATTTCAACTGGTGTTGTTCTGACGGGCCGCGAAGTCACGCTAGATGCGCGCGGTTCGACAACGCAAGCTGGCCTTGATAGTGGCTGCAGCTCGCTCATTGACCCAGTCCCACCGGCCGGCTGGCCCCATCCAATGCCCGATTGCAGCTCGACGGTGACAAGGTTCGAATGGGACCTCAATGGTGACGGAACCTTCGAGACGTCTGGTGGCGCGATCGCGACCATCCCGCCGTTTGGGACGATCGGGACGAAGTCTGCCGCTGTTCGCCTAACTAGTCGTGGTGGTAGCACAGGTGTTGCAACGGTCAATTTTGAAGTGAGGCTCGCTCCGCCTACAGACGACACTGGCGCTTCAATTAACCGCGGAGCTCAGTTCACCAACACCCCCAACGTCTCTGTCACGCTTAGCTGGCCAGCGTTTGCAACTCTCTCGCGCCTATCTAACGATGGAGGTTTCGTTGGCGCAGCAAGCCGGGGGCTCGCAGCGACTGTTCCATGGAAACTCGACTCGTCTGGCCCCGAACGGCTCCCAAAGACGATCTATGTGCGGTTCCGTGGTGCGGGTGACGACACGAAGACCTTTCAAGACGACATTATTCTTGACGAGACTGCCCCATTGATTGTTGGCGCGAGCGTTGCAAGCTCTGCAGGTGCTCAGGTAGCTGCGAAGAGTCGCAATTACCGCATCAAGGTTCGAGCCTCCGACGCGACGAGCGGAGTTGCCACGGCGCAGTTCGCAACAGACAAACTCAAGAAGAAGCTCTCCAATGCTCAGAAGTACTCGGCCACGCTCACGTTCAAGGCAACCTCGAAGCCTCTATGGATCAGGGTTCAGGATCGTGCCGGAAACTTCAGCAAATGGAAGAAACTGCCATAGCGCCAGCGCTTCGCATGGAAGCCTGATGGAAGCCTACGAGGCTTCGAGCGACTCCGAACGGCTACGAGCAAACAAATCAAACATCCGCGAACTACGGCATTCTGCTTAGTAGATTTCAGACCGCTGCTAGCTTGCTCGCCCATGGTAAGGAAGGGGTCACCGGTTCGAGTCCGGTGGAGGGCTCTGGCGACCACCGATGCTTTACTTAGGCACTAGATGACCGCGCCGCCAGAGGTAAACGCTCAGGCTGACGATGGATCGCGCCCGGCGGGCGCGATCGTCAGCCGCTGCCGCTCGATCATCGACAGCGAGCGGTTCCAGTTCTTCATCGTTGGCGTGATCATCGTCAACGCGATTTCGCTCGGGATGTACACCTTCGGCAGCGTCGAAGAATCACTCGGCTCGACGCTCGCGCTGGTCGACACGATCTGCCTAGTGATCTACGTCGCCGAGCTGCTGATCCGCATAATTTCCTACGGTCGCGACCCGGCCGATTTCTTCAAGTCTGGTTGGAACATCTTCGACCTGGTCGTGATTGGCAGCGTCTTCATCCCCGGGCTATCCAGCCAGACGGCGATCCTTCGGGTGCTGAGGGTGCTGCGGATCGCCCGCATCCTGCGTTACCTCCCTGATCTGCAGATCCTTGCCCGTGGCCTGATTACGGCGCTGCGGCCGCTCAGCGGGCTGCTCGTGTTGACGATAGTTCTGCTCTTCCTTTACGGGATGGCTGGTTGGTCCTTCTTTCACGATGAGGCGCCGGAGTATTGGAACAACATTGGCCGCTCGATGCTGACGCTCTTCACCGTGCTGACGCTCGAAGGCTGGCCAGACATCATGTACCCACTGCTGGACCTCAGCCCTTGGGTGGCGCTCTACTTCATCAGCTTTGTTTTGATCGCCACCTTCATTGTCTTCAACATGGTGATCGGCGTCGTCCTCAACAGCCTCGACAGCGCCCACAAAGCTGAGAGCGGGCGGCAGCGCGCTGCGGCGCTGGCCGACGACGGCATCCTGATTTCGGATCCGAAGGTGCTCGCTCACATAGAGGCTCTCCGCGAGGCGATCGACGACTTGGAGGTCGATATTGCGTCACGGGACCCCGGCGTAGCGGTAAACCCGCCCGCCGGGGAGCACAATCGCGACGCAGAGAGCTGAAGCACGCAAAGCGGAGTTTTCTAGCGGCGCGAAGCGGATCACCGTCTCTGTATCGTTGTGGCAGCTTTTAGTACTAACTACCAACTTAAAGAAGGAACGCTGAATGACCGCTCGTCTCGCCCTGCCAATGCTCGCCTTGTTTGCCGCCGCTGTTGCGCCGCCGCTTGCCAGCGCCGCTTCGGTCGCCGCACCTGCCGCCAAGCCTGGCGTGAAGGTCCTCTCTGCAACTTCGAACAAGGCAGGTACACGCGTTGTGGTGCGCGTTGCTTGGGATCGCGCCCTGCTTGCGCGGGCTGGCAAGGCCGAGCGCTTCACCTTGCGGCTGCTCACGCACTCCAGTTCAGGGCGCACAGTGAAGCTCGCCGAGCTCACTCGCGCACGCACGTCGGCTGCGACCGAGACAGCGACGCTGCGTCTCAGCGCGCGCAACGCCCGGCTGCTGCGGAGCGCCCGCCGCGCCACTGTGACCGCCACGCAGCAGTACGACAGCCCCGCCGACGCTGACAAGCGTTTCGAGCACAATCGTGTAGCGCTGCGAACGGTGGCCGGCAAGGCCGGCGGGCTCGTGATCAAGGCCTGCAGCACCACTGCGATCGCAGCCGGCGCAAACATGAGCGGCTGCAATCTTCCCGGCGCGGCGCTCGCCAACGCCGATCTCAGCGGCGTCAATTTCAGCTACGCCAACCTTCAGGGCGGCACGCTCGCTGGCGCCAAGCTCGTCACGACTGACCTCACGGGCACAAACCTGATTGACGTGTCGCTCGACAATGCCGCTTGGCCTGCGGCCGAGCAGGGCGCCTTGACACTGCCCGTAGATGGGGCAGACATCGTTACCGCGATCGGTAAGGCTAAGAGTCGGGTTGACGTTGTCAGCTACACCTTCGGCGGCCCTGACATCGTCGGTCAGGCGAGCAAACCCGGCGCGCTGATGACGGCCGTTCGCAAGGGCGTCGACGTGCGGATCATCCTCAACTCGGGTAACAAAGGCTGCAAGTCGCTGAGCCCCGCCGACCAGCAGGCCTGCGCGGCGCAGTCGAGCTTCGACGGCACCTACGCGATCCAAGCTTCGCTCAAGTGGGCCCAGCAGAATCCCCTGCCTGCCTCGCAGGGCGGAACCGGAAGCGGCGGCGATTTCATCGTCCAGTTCTCCTCACAAAACTTTCAGATCACGCACCAGAAGTCGATCCTGATCGACATGATCGGCGCCGACGGCAAGCCGAGCATCGGGGCAAACTCGGTCGCGCTGGTTTCCACAGGCAACCTTGGAACCTATGGTTGGGGTGACAGCTACAAGAACCCGAGCTACCTGACCAACCCGGCCGCAGGCTGCACAACCGCCGCGGCGCCCTGCGACGATGATTGGTCGGCGCGCGACTTCACGATCCTCGTCGAAGACCAAGCGCTGCTCGCACGGATTGCCGATGTCTACGTTTCCGATGCCAACTGCGAGACGTGGGCCACGAGCCCCGTTTACAGCAAGCTTTCAGGCAGCACGATGGCCGATACCTGGGCCAATGGAACGCTGCTCGCCGACGGCTCGACCTATCCGTCGATGGGAACGAGCGCATTTTACGGCGGCGACAAGATCAACCCAGGCCTGCAGGCCGCGCCGCAGGGCAACTCGCGCGCGCGGACGCTGAAGCTAATTGGCGGTGCCAGCAAGACGCTGATTGTCTACAACGAGGAGATGGCCGACCCTGACGTGATGAACGCGCTCGTGGCAGAATCGAAGAAGAAGGTTGACGTTCAGGTCGTGATGGCAAGTTCGATCTGCGCCACCTCGACGACGAAGACTCCCTGTGTTCCTGGCCAGCCGGTGCCGAGCGGCTACTTCGACTATCTGACCAAGAATGGCGTAAAAGTGACCTTGCTCAACTCGCAGAAGGGTCTCTACATCCACGCCAAGGCAATCGTCGCCGACGGCGTTGACGGCTTCATCGGCTCTGAGAACTTCGGTTACGGCTCGATGAACTACAACCGCGAACTGGGTCTGATGCTGACCAACCGCGCCGACCCGACCAAGGTGGCGAGCGGCCTTCCCAGCCTCCAGAGCGTCGAGGGGATCAGCAAGATTGAGTCCGCCTTCCTGGCCGATTCACAGCCCGGCCCGAACACGTACATCTACAGTTCGGCGAAGGTCTACTCGGCCGCCAACCCGATGCCGCCAATCCCGAGCGTCTGGCCACAGAACGGCGGCGGTACCGCCTTCACCGATTTCAACATGGCTTGTGGTCCGCTGCCTGTTCGCCCAGCAGCAAATTGAGAGGCGCGGAGTTCCTTTGACATTGTCCGGGGGCTGTGAAATTCTCGCGTCCTTAGCAACGCCAACTACTAAGGGAACTCTCAATGACCAAGCAGCTCGCCTCAGTAATCGCAGCATCAGTAGCAGCCCTCGCCCTCGCGGCCTGCGGTGGATACGACCCAACCGATGCGGTCAACACCTTTAATAAAGAGGTCAACTCGCAGATACAATCTTCGCTTAGCTCCGCTGGACTCACTGGCTCAGCGGCGGCCGACGCTGGTGTTGACCTCAAGTGTCCGAGCGACGTAGAAAAGGAAACCCCCTTCACCTGCACCGTCACCGGCAAACTGAGCGGGAAGACAGTCGACGTTCAAATGGACGTCAACAGTTCCGATGAACTCGCTCCTGCAAACAGCTCGGCGT
>JBIHZY010000176.1:0-3422 GCA_044240185.1 Solirubrobacteraceae bacterium | reverse complement strand
GCGCTGGCAGCGAGGCCTTCTGCGCCGGCGCCGACCTAAAAGCAATCGAAACGCTGGCGCCGCGGCTGACCGCAGAGGAAGGGCCGCTCGGCTTCACACGGCTGACGGCACCGAAGCCTGTGATCGCCGCGATCGAGGGTTGGTGCCTGGCAGGGGGAATGGAACTGGCGCTCTGGTGTGACCTGCGGATCGCGGCCGAGTCGGCTCGTTTCGGCTTCACCGAGCGGCGCTTCGGCGTGCCGCTGATTGACGGCGGAACGCAGCGGCTGCCACGGATCGTCGGCCTTGGCCGGGCGATGGACCTTGTCCTGACCGGGCGCGTGATCGACGTCAATGAAGCGAAGGAGATTGGCCTCGTCAACGAGAGCGTCGCCGACGGCTCCGCACTGGAGCGGGCACTCGAACTCGGCGAGCAGATCGCCGGTTTCCCATGGGTCACGATGATCGCCGACCGAGAATCAACGCTCGAGGCGCAAGGCTTGCCACTGGCCGAAGGAATGGCGCGCGAAGCTGCGCGCGGCACCGGAACGGTGATCGAAGGCGCCGCCGGAGCGGCCCGCTTCGCAGCCGGCGAAGGCCGCCACGGCGCCGGCGTTGAAGGCACCGACGGCGACTGAGCTGGCGCGACGAGAGAGTGGGAGAGACGACAGAACTCCAAAACCCCTGCTCAGGCTCATTTACAGCGCGGCTAAAAGGATGTCTTGTACACCTGCGCACCGGGATTCTGCACACGCATACCTCAGTTTGCGCTCACCTAACCCCACACTACGGCCGACCGAGACAACTTTCATATGTAAGTCCCACACCGCGCAGCGGCTTGGGGTGCCTCGTGTTGGTGCTAGTTGAGGCAGCCTACGCCGTAAGGCTTTCCATCGAGCATTCCGGCGGGGTAGACTGTGGAGCAACCGGTCGCGCCGTTCCAGACCGTGTTGTTCAGGGTCGCGTAGGGGACCCCCATGATCGCGTAGCTCACTTTCGCGTTGGTCAGGTTCGCGTTGAACATGTAAGTGAAAATCAGGATCGCGCCCTGCAGGTTCGCGGAGGTCAAGTTCGCGTTGGTCAGGAACGCGTAAGTGAAGTCCGCGGTGATCAGTGTCGCGCTGGTCAGGTTCGCGTTGGTCAGGGTCGCGTCGTTCAAGTCCGCGGAGCTCAGGTTCGCGCTGGTCAGGGTCGCGTAGCTCAGGTTCGCGTAGCGCAGGTTCGCGCCCTCAAAGTCCGCATTGGCCAGGTTCGCGTAGCTCAGGTTCGCGCCCTCTAAAAACGCGTAGGAGCAGTTTGGATTGCAGGACGGGGTCGCCGATGTGCGCCCCCTGTTCCTCTTTGCGACTGGTTTCGGGCCGACCCTCGCGCCCTTCAGGTTCGCCTTACGAAGGTTCGCGTGACTCAGATTCGCTCCACGCAGATCAGCTCTGCTGAGGTTCACGCCCTTCAGGTTTGCGCGGCTTAGGTTCACGCCCCGCAGGTTCTGACCGCTGAGATTCTTACCAACGCAGCTCGTCTTTGCTTTGATTACGCAGCCCTTAACGGTGCGGGCCTGCGCCGAACCAGCGAGCAAAGCGACCGCTACAAGTGACAGACAGAAAACCTTCGCAAAAGGACGCACCGCGGAAAAGTACTAAACCCGGTGGGCAAGTGCGCAGGTAGCGGCTTGGGGTGTTGCGGTGCTCTGGCTAGCTGAAGCAGCCTTTGCCGTTGAGGAATCCGGCGGCGGTCTCAGTGTTTAAAGGCTCTGAGCGATGTACAAAACAGCTCCCGGCCGGCTTCGCAGCGGCCCGGGAGACTCAGCACAGCCCGTGCTTGCTGAGTTTCGACTTTTGTCGTCTGTTCTGTCGTCTCTCCGAGTGGGCGGTATCGGATTCGAACCGATGACCCCCTGCGTGTAAAGCAGGTGCTCTAACCAGCTGAGCTAACCGCCCACAGGCATGATCGCATGCTCAGGCGCTAGGCGCACTAGCCAGCGGGTTTATCGGCTTCGGCGACTGCGAAGTCGAAGAAGTCCGTCACGACGCCGGTCTTTGGCCCGACCGACGAGCGCATCACGTGCCAGGGCCGGCCGGGAGGAACGTTCGTCAGTGGGATAACTGCGAGCGCGCCGCTCGCCAATTCGCTGGCGACCGAATCACGGGCGAGGAATGAGATTCCAAGGCCTGATTTAACGGCCTGCTTGATCGCGCCGTTCGAGCCGAGCGTCAATGTGCTGACCGTAAGCCCGTTGGCGGCGATGTAATCCTCGTTGGCCGTTCTTGTTCCAGAGCCCTGCTCGCGCAGCAGCCAGCGGCTGCCATTCAGTTCGGCCGCGGTCACCGACGGCTTCTTCGTCAGCGGCTCATCGGGCGCGCCGGCCAGCACCAGCTCGTTCGGCCGAACAGATTGCGACTTGATTCTTCCCTCGCGGCCGCCGCTTGGTGGACGGCCGACGAAGGCGATGTCGGCTTCGCGCCGCAGTAGTAGCTGCAACACGCGCTCGCGGTTGCCGACCGCGAGCGTTAGGTCAACGTCGTGGTTTCGAGAGGCGTAGCGCTGCAGCAGCACCGGCACAAAAGACTCGGCGGCGGTTGTAACGGCGGCAATTCGAAGCCCGCTTTCGGCGGCCCCCGATGCCTCGACAGCAGCCGCTGCGCCGCGGTCGAGCAGGCCGATTATGTCTGTCGCGTAAGGGGCGAATGCGCGCCCCGCGGCAGTCGGCGTCACGCCGCGTCCGTCGCGCTCCAGCAGCGGCGTCCCGATCTCACGCGTCAGCGCGCGGACAGCGGCTGAGATCGACGGCTGCGTCACGACCAGCTCCTCAGCCGCGGCCGTCACTGAGCCGGAGCGGATTACGGCAAGAAAGCTGCGCAGCTGCGTGAGCGTGATTGCCACGCGCCAAAGATAGACGAGTGGCTAAGAGTTATGGCGAATACTTCGTACCGACAAGTAATGCGCCCGACAGGATTCGAACCTGTGTCTGACCGATTATGAGTCGGGGGCTCTAACCGCTGAGCTACGGGCGCGCCCTGAGTATGGCGCGGATTGACGGTCAGATGTAGAGTTCATCGTCAGTTACCGATTGCCTAGGAGGCGAACAAGCGCGATGTCCGACGACACAACGAAGTACCTGCTCACAGAAGACAAGATCCCGACCCACTGGATCAACATCGCTCCCGACCTCCCCGGCGACCCGCTGCCGCCGCTAAACCCGGCCACGAAAGAGCCCGCCGGCCCGGAAGATTTCCTCGGCATCTTCGCCGAAGAGCTGATCATGCAGGAGGTCTCTCAGGAGCCAGATATCGAAATCCCTGAAGAGGTACGCGAGGTCTACAAGCTCTGGCGCCCAACGCCGCTCTACCGCGCCCGTCGGCTCGAGAAGGCGCTCGACACGCCGGCTCATATCTACTTCAAGTACGAGGGCGTCTCACCGACCGGCTCGCACAAGCCAAACACGG
>JBIHZY010000035.1:0-11948 GCA_044240185.1 Solirubrobacteraceae bacterium | reverse complement strand
CTAGTCGAGGAGATGAACCGGCTTGTCTACGTAGCGCTTGAGAGCGGCTGCGAGCCGATGCCGGGCGCGGTTGCGCTACTCAGCGCGCTCTCTGAAGCCGGCGTGCCGGTGGCGCTCTGCTCCAACTCGCCGCGTGGCTTCGTTGACCGCGCTATCGCCGCCGCCGGCGTGGAGCACTTCTTCCCGACGATCGTCACCGCCGAGGACGTGCCTTACGGCAAACCGGCGCCAGATCCTTATCTTGAGACTGCCCGCAGACTCGGCGTTGACGCAGCCGGCTGCGTTGCGCTTGAGGACTCACCGCCCGGCGCCGCCAGCGCTGCCGCAGCGGGGATGACTGTCTACGTGATCCCCTCGTTTGAAGACGCTGACTTCGCCGGCGCCGAGGATCAAATCTTCAGCTCGCTGGCCGACCCGCTTCTGCTCGCTGCGATCGGCCTTGACGCTGCTTAAGGGCGATAACAGGCTGGTGCAGGTAACCGTTGGCGCGGGCCGTACCCTAGGCGAGTGACGACCGCAGCGATAACCGACCTGTTTCAGCGCATCTACGAAGCGGTCGGCAGCTTTGTTGACAGCTTCGCTCAGGTTGAGCCAATCCCGCTGCTGCTGGGGATGGTCGTCTTCATCCTCTACCTCTCGATGCGCGCGCTGGCGCTCTACAACACGCTCGGCGCGGCCTATCCAGAGGAGCGGATCCCGTACCGCAACATCTGGGGCGCCTACATTGCCGCCTACGGCTTCAACAACATCGTGCCTGCTCGAGGCGGCGACATCATCAAGTTCTTCCTCGTCAAGGTCTCGGTGCCGCAGTCGACCTACCCGGCGATTGGCGCGGCCTTCGTCGTCGAATCAATCTTCGATCTAACGATCGCGATTCCAGTGCTGACCTTTGCCTTCACGCAAGGTGTGTTCCCAAACTCACCTGAGCTGCCGAAGCTGGGAACGCTCGATCTTTCGTTCCTTTCGACTGACCCGCAGCTAACGCTCTTCATCGTCACCGGCCTGACGCTGGCGGCGCTCGTCGCCTTTGCCTTCCTCTCGCGCCGCGTCGTCGCCTTCTGGTTCAACGTGCGCCAAGGCTTCACGATCCTCAGCGATTGGCGTCGCTACCTGCGTGAGGTGTGGCTCGTGCAGTTCGGCGGCTGGCTGCTGCGCTGCACCGCCTTCTGGCTGCTGCTCGACGCCTTCGGCATTGGCGGCTCGGTCCGCAACGTGATGCTGGTGCTGGGAGTCAATGCCGTCGCGGCGCTGGTGCCCTTCACCCCCGGCGGCGCCGGCGTTCAGCAGGCGCTGCTGGTGACGGTCTTTGGGACGGCCGCGACCGTCGCCGCCTACTCCGTCGGCCAGCAGGTTGCGATCGCCGTAATCTCGATCGCGGTCGGCTTCTTGGCGCTGCTCTTGATCTTCGGCTTCCGCTCGTTCGGCGACGTGATGCGAGCCGGCAAGGCGCACCGCGCCGAAGAGAAGGCTGCGGGCGGTCGCTAGCTCAGACCCTGACGCGCTTCGCGCACCAGCGCGACGGCCTCAGGGAAGACAGTCGCCATTAGCGAGCGGATCTGCTCGGCCTGCTCAGCGTTAGTGCCCTGAACATTGAGCCTGCCGATCGCGGCGACCGTCATCTCAACGGCCAGCTTGATCGCATTGTCAGCCCAAGCCAATGTTTGCTGACTCGACATTTGCGCGGCGAACTCAGCCATCCGACGCTGAAGCTCGTCCGGGTCACCGAAGATGTCACCAAGTCCGCCAGGGCCTTCCATGCTGTAATTCTAGCGATGACGCCGAGCGCCGCTGGAGCAGGAGTGCAGCTTCACTACTTCAGCGCTGGCGAAGGGCAGCCGCTGCTGGCTATCCACGACATTGGCGGTAGCGGCGAACTGCTCACCGCAGAGCTCGAACCGCTGGCGCAACGCACCCGCCTGATCGGCTACGACCGCCGCGGCTACGGCGCGAGTGAGGCACCAGACCCCTATCTGGCGACGACGGTGGCGGAGCAGAGCGAGGATGCGGCGGCGTTGCTGCTTGGGCTTGGCGCAAGCCCAGCGCTACTTGTTGGGTTTGGCTTTGGCGCGCTTATCGCGCTCGACCTTTCGCTACGGCGACCAGAGCTGGTGCGCGCTGCGCTGCTGGTTGATCCGCCGGCCTACTCGCTTGACGTCGAATCAACTCGCGAACTTGCCGACCAGCGCGGCGCGATCGAAGCAGCGCTGCTGGCTGGCAGCCGCGCGCAGGCGATCGGCGCGCTACTCGGCTCGAACGCTGGTCAGGCGCTGCTGGCGAACGCTGAGGCAAACAGCGGCGCTTGCTTCGCCGACTACGGCGGGCTTGCAAGCCTGCCGCTAACGCACCGCGAAATGCGCGACTGTGCGATCCCGATTCGGATCCTTTCGACGCCAGCCGCGTCAGCTCCGCTGGCGCGGATCGCTGCTGAACTTGATGCGCTGCTGGGCAACTCGTCGCTGCTGATTGGCGGCGACCTTGCCAGCGCGGCCGGGGCGCTGCTCGATTGACCCGCATGGCGCGTAGACTTCCCCCTCGATGAGCCCGCTACTACCGCAGAAGGCGCCGCCTAGTCCGCCGCAGGATCCCGCGACAACGCTGGCCTGGGAGGATGCCAACCGCAACCGCGCCGCGGCCTGCGCTTGGGCCGCTGGTCTGCTGACAATTGTTGGCGCGATGCTCTCCAGCTTCGCGCTCTCAGGATTGCCGGACTTTGATAGCGGCGCAGTAACTGCGCCCGCGGCAATGCTCGACCTGATCGCCGGTAACCCAATCCCGCCGGGCCGAATCGCGCTGCAGGCCGAATGGCTAAGTAGCCGCCTTGTGATGCCGATCATCGGCACAGTTCTCTACGGGATCGGCTCGCTGCTGATCTTCGGCGTAATCGTCTTCCTCTTCAAGGCAACACGCGCGCGCAACCCCAGTTTTGGCCAACTGACGCTGATAGCGGGAGCCGCTGGCGCGGTTGCCTTTGGAGTGGGACGCACGGTCGCGCAGCTGAGCTACTACTTCGGCATCGCCAGCTTTGACGGCGGCAACAACTTTCAGGCGACAGAGGCGCTGACCGGCGGGCCTTTCATGGCCGGGCAGATCGTTTGGCAGCTAGGCGCGTTCGCGATCGGCTTCGCCTTCGTCATGCTCGGCCTGAACGCGATGCGCGTCGGGCTGCTGACTCGCTTCATGGGGATCCTGGCGATGATCGTTGGCGCAACCTTCATCCTGCCGCTCGACCAGCAAGGCGTGCTGCGCGCATTCTGGCTCGCAACGGTTGGCTTCATCTTCATTCTGCGCTGGCCTGGTGGAAGGATTCCGCCGGCCTGGATAAGTGGCAAGGCCGAGCCATGGCCGAGCATGGCGGCTGCGCGGGCGCAGAAGACTTCCGGCAACGCGCCTGACTCGGCGCCAGCGCCAACGCTGCCGCCCGTCGCCAGCAACGGCAGTGGCGAAGGCGATACCGCTGGCCAGCTGCGCAAGAAGCGCAAGCGCAAGTAGTAGCCGCGTTTGCTCAGCTAGGCTGGCGTTATGGCTCTAGAAACCGCTTCCGATTCAACCACCGTTCTGATCACCGGCGCCTCGTCGGGGATTGGGACCGAGATGGCCCGCGAACTCGCTTCGCGTGGGCACGGCGTAACGCTCGTCGCGCGCCGCGCCGACCGCCTTGAAGAGCTGGCCGCTGAACTGGCGGAGAAGCACAAGATCACGGCGACGGCAATCGCCTGCGACCTCGGTGACGCGATCGCCCGTGCTGAACTGATTGAAGGGCTACGCGCAGGCCCAGCGCTTGCCGGGCTCTGTAATAACGCCGGTTACGGGATTAGCGGCAAGCTCGTGAACAACGAAGCCGACCGCGAGCGTCAGATGGTCGAACTGAACGTCGTAGCGGTCCACGACCTGACCGTTCGCGTGCTACCAGGGATGGTCGAGCGCGGCACCGGCGCGATTCTTAACGTCGCCTCGACGGCCGCCTTCCAGCCGCTACCGGGCTTTGCCAGCTACGCCGCTACGAAGGCCTTCGTGCTCTCGTTCTCGGAGGCTTTGAACGCCGAGCTGTCAGGGACCGGCGTGAGCTGCTCGGCGCTATGCCCCGGCCCAGTCAAGACCGAATTCGCGGCCGTCGCCGGCAGCACAATGATGGAAGATTCGCTCCCCGACTTCACGCTCGTCACGGCCGAAGAGGTGGCGCGGCAAGCGATCGACGCGATGGAGAAGGGCAGCCGCACCGCGATTCCCGGAATGGCGAACCAAGTGCAGGCGCTACTCGGCCGAATTGCCCCGCGCTCGCTAGTTCTGCCGTTGGCTGGCCGGATCAGCGGCCGTTAGCCGCTGCGCGCTTCGGTGCGCATTTCGCTGAGGATCCGCTCCAGCCGCGGCTCAGCCTGATCATCAACGTGGACCATCGACGCAGCGACGGCCGGGTGGTGCTGCGCGATCGCGCGCTGCATCTCATGCGCGACGGCGCGGTAGCTTGGGTGGCCTTCGCGGCCAGAGCGCAGCTCAATTAGCTGCATCGCTTCACGCGCGTTGCAGTCGAGGATGAAGCGGATCCGGTAGCCAAGGCAGAGCGCGTAAGGCGCGGCGTCGCTCTGACCGCCGTCGGCTAGGCGCTGGTACTCCGCCGCCGAGGCTTCAAGGCCGCGCTTGTAGTCGTCAGCAACGCCGGCCTGCTCCAACTCGTCCGGTACTCCGGCGCCTAGCTCTGGCCCCAGCGTCTGCCACTGCACCGTCAGCATCCTGTGGCGCTGGAGGTCGCGGAAGGCGCCGTAGTCGGCAACGATCTCAAAGCGGTAGCGAACGGCCTCGAAGCCGCGGCCAGGGCGGTGGCGACGGTTGGCCCGCGCACCGACGAAGTCGGCCAGCATCGCCGCCCGCTCGTCGCCGCTGAGCCGCTCAACTGCTGTGCGGATCGAAGCTTCACTGGCGCGTGACTGCTCAAAGATCAAGGCGCAGAGAAGATCCTCTTCTGTGCCATCAACGTGCGTCAGCTTGACCGATGGCCCAGCGTCAGCGTCATCTCCCCCAGTTAGCTCAAGCCGCTTCGCCCAGTCGTTGCCCGCGGCGCTGCGCTGCTCCAAGTATTCGATCCACTCGCCGCCGCGATCGGGGCGCTCCACGCGTGAGACGAAGCTCGGCATCACCTGCTTCAGCGTGGCCAAGAGCATCTGGCCGTAGTCGCGCGCCTCGGGCAGTGGGTGGGCAAGCAGATGGAGGATCAGCTGCTCGTAGCTTTGGCCGGAAGCGAAGATTCCCATGTGCGAGAGCGAGCTGGCCGGCAGCAGGCCGCGCAGCAGGTCGAGCGCCTTCGCTTGGATCGCCCTTGCGTGAGCACCCTCGGAGACGCCGTCAGCCGCCGGGAACTGACCCGCGGCCCAGCCTGAGACGGCAGGTATTGCGGCCGAGTAGGTACTAAAGAGGCTGTCCATCGTCTGCTCGTACTCGGGGCCGAGCGCCGCGTCGCGGTAGTAGCGATAGCCGAGCCCCGTCACCTCGCCGTCGTAGCGGATGTAGCGCGTCGACTGTTCCAGGTAGGACGCCATACGCGGCCGCTGGAGGATCTTCGTCATCACGTTCGAGACCCACTCGCAGGCGACGTGAGCGCCACCGAGCTGCGCTACCGAATCATCCCCATAACCGAGAAAGATCGTGTCGTAGAGCTCCGCAGCGCGCTTTCCTTCATCGCGCTCCCAGTCGCCACCACTCTCAGGCAGCGACTCGGCGAACTCGTCAAGGAAGAGGCGGCGCAAAGTGCCGTCGTAGCGCGAGTAGCGCGCGAAGAGTGCGCCCTTCACCGTTTCAGGCAGGTTGACGAGCGCAAAAACAGGCTGATCGAGGTTCGTGAAGTGTGGCTCTAGGCGGGCCGCTTCGGCCGGGGTGAAGCTATCGATCGGGTAGTCCACGGGGAGCGAACCGTAGCGCGCCGAGCGGCGCGCTCGGGCTGCGGCGCTTAGCTAAGACCGAGTCCGCGGGCGGCGCTGGCGACGAGATTGAAGACCGGCTGCGGCACAATGCCGAAGACGACAACCGCGACCGCCAGAACTACGCCGACGAGCGTCAGCTCCCAGCCTGCTCGGCCAGGCCCAGCGTCGCCCTCGGGGGCGCCACCGGCGAGCACCGGCAGGCCGCTGGCAGCGTCCGTTCCAGGCTGCGTTTCACCGCGCCAGATCGTCGCGATAACCGGCAGGTAGTAGGCCATCGAGATCACTGAGAGAACGACCAGAATCGCGGCAAGCCAAGCGTAATCACCGGCAGCGGCCGCCTCGACAAGGCGAAGCTTGCCCATGAAGCCTGCCGTTGCGGGGATGCCGGCAAGGCTCAACATTGAGATTGTCATCACGACCGCCAGCGCCGGCCGCTCAGCGCCGAGCCCGCTCAGCGCCGAGATGTTGTCGCCCTCATCCGTTTCCCGCTCGCGCGCAATCACGACCGTGAAGGCGGCGAGGTTGCCGAGGCTGTAAAGCACGAGGTAGGAGCAGACTGCTTGTACGCCGAGGTCGGTCACGAGCACAAAGCCGACAAGGATGTAGCCGGCCTGCGCAACCGATGAGTAGGCGAGCATCCGCTTCATCGACGGCTGGCGCAGCGCACCGACGTTGCCGACGACCATCGTGATCAACGCGATCGCAATCCAGATCGGTTGCCAGGCTTCAACCGCCGGCTGCAGCGGAACGTCGAAGAGGCGGATGATCGCGCCGAAGGCGGCGGCCTTGGTCGCAACTGACATGAAGGCCGTGACAGGGGTTGGGGCGCCCTCGTAGACGTCTGGGGTCCACTGGTGGAACGGCGCCAGCGAGGCCTTGAAGGCAAAGCCGACGGTGCACATCGCGACCGCCGCCAAGAAGAGCGGATCTGTCGCCAGCCCATTGCTGCTTATTGCTGCCGCGATCTGCGTGTAGCCGGTCTGCCCTGTGGCGCCGTAGAGCAGCGCGAAGCCGTAGAGGACGGTTGCTGAACCGACCGAGCCGATGATCAGATACTTCAGGCCTGCCTCAAGCGAGCGTTGCTCGCGAACACGCGCGGCGCAGAGGATGTAGAGCGGGAGCGAAAGCAGCTCGAGGCCGACGAAGGTTGTGACGAGATCACGCGAAGCGACGAGCACGAACATGCCGGCCGAGCCGAGCAGCATCAGCGCGAAAAACTCGCCGTGCGCAATATCGTCAGCGGCCTGATCGCGCCATGCCAGCAGCGTTGCGATCACGCCGCCGCCGCAGATCACGAGCATCAGGATCAGCGTCAACGGATCGAGCTGCAGCGCGCCTTCGATTAGCACGATGCTCTGACCCCAGAGCGAGATCACAGCGCCGATCGTGGCGCCGAAGGTCGCAAGCGCGATCAGCGGCACGACCTGAGTGCGGATTGTCCGCGGGCCGGCGAGGCCAACGATCAAAGCGATGATTGCGCCACCGAGCAGCACCAGCAGCGGCGAGAGCCCAGCCCAGTCGATAACGGGCGCAGCCGGGACTGCGGCCGCCAGAGAGAAGCTCATGGCGTCGATCCGCCCGTGGTTGCGTTCGTGTCGGAGCCGGAAGACTGAACCTGCTGGGCCGCGCTGATCGCCTTGCTGGTGCCGTCCTGCGCTGGCTTGAGCGCGAACTGTGGATAGAGCGCGAGCGCGATAACGACCAGCATCAGCGGCACCACGACCAGCCCCTCGCGCGGCGTCAGCTCAAACGAGCTGACCTTCGCTCCGACGCGGTGGTGCATCGCGCTGATGTAGAGCCGCAGCGCGTAGAAGGCGGCCAGCGCCACACCGATAGCCGCGATGAAGGCGAAGGTCATCTTGCTTTCGAACGTTCCCAGCAGAATCATGAACTCAGCGACGAAGTTGGCGGTTCCCGGCATTGCCAGCAGCGCGAAGCTGAAGACGAGGAAGACGGCGGCAAAGGCCGGGGCACCCTTCGCGATCCCACCCATGTCAGAGAGCTTCTCGCTGCCGCCTGCGCGCCGCGAGAGCATCGCGACGACGAAGATCAAGGCCCCAGCAACGATCGCGTGGTTGGTTGCCTGCAGCAGCGCGCCGTCGGCGCCGCGCCCGTCGAAGGCGAAGATTCCAAGCACGATGAAACCGAGCTGCGCAATCGATGAATAGCCAAGCACGAGCCGCGCGCTGTCAACCGTGAAGGCCATCGCTGATCCGTAAAGGATCGAAGCGACGGCGACGATCATGATCAGCTCTTGGTACTTGACGGCGGCGTCGGGGAAGAGCGGCAGCGCGACCTGCAGGAAGCCGTAGGCGGCGACCTTGCTGAGAATCGCCGTGAATACTGCGAGAACACCGATCGGCATGTTCGAATAACCATCGGGCATCCAGCCGTGGAATGGGAACGACGGCATCTTGATCAGGAATGCGAGCGCGAAGGCGAGGAAGATCCAGCCCTGCGCTGTGCTGCCAAGCGGCGTCTTCGCGAGCTCTGCCAGCAGGAAGCTCGGCTCGCCGCCGTTGGCTGCCATCACGCCGGTCGTAATCGCACCAACCAGCATTAGCAGCGAGCCAACGAGCGTGTACATGAAGAGCTTCAGCACCGCTTTGGTGCGGTCGGGGCCGCCCCAGATCACGATCAGGAAGTAGAACGGCACCAGCATCAGGTCGAAGAAGACGACGAACAGAATCAAGTCCTGAGCGAAGAACGCGCCCATAACCGCGGTCTGGGCGAGCCCCATCAGCAGCGCGTAAATGCCTGGCTTGCCGCGGTCAGGCTCGTCAACGAGCGTCCATAGCGCCGAGGCAGTGAAGATAACCGCCGTCGTTGCCAGCAGGACAAGGTTGAGGCCGCTGACGCCGAGCGCGTAGTGAATCCCGAGCGAGCGAATCCAGACGACGTCGGTTACGTATTGCAGCCCGCCGGCGGCGCGGTCGTAGTCAACCAGCAGCGTGATTGCGTAGGCGAGTACGAGCAGCGAACCGAGCAGTGAGATCCAGCGCGCTAGGCGACCTGGGAGCAGCAGCGCGAGCAGCCCCGCAGCGGCAGGGATCCAGAGGATGATCGAGAGGTGGATCGTCACAGTCCACGCACCAAGAAGTAGAGCAGGACGATTGAAAGCCCACCGATCACGAGCGCGGCGTACGTACGGATAAGGCCGGTTTGGAGCGCCCGCACGGCTGCCGAACCGGCCTTGACGAGGCCCGACGTTCCGCCGATCAGCGCGCCGTTGATGACAACCCGCTCAAAGCTGTCCTGTGCCCACTGGCCGATCCAAACGACGGGCCGCACAACGAAGATCGAGTAGAACTGATCGAAGTACCACTTGTTGATGAAGAGCTTGTGCAGCCAAGGAAGGCGGGCCTGAATCGCCGCAGATGTGCCCGGCTTACGGACCCATATCCAGTAGGCACAGGCAAGGCTGACGATCGCGATCACCGAGGAGAGAATCAAGCCGAAGGCCTCGAGGCCGGGGTTGTCAGGCTCGTAGGCGACGATCGTGTCGGCGAAGGTCGGCTCGAGGAAGCTGCTGAGCACATGCGTAACCCCGAACGGAAGCTGGATCACCCCTGCGATGACGGCAAGGATCGCGAGCGGAATCATCGCGTAACGCATCTGCCAGGTCGTCTCGGCGTACTTGTGCTCCTTGCCGGGGAAACCAACCTCGGAATCCTCGACCTCCTGCGTTGACGGGTCATCCTCATCGCCGGTGTGCGGGTTGGTGTGCTCGGCCGGGTGGTAGGCGTGACCGGTCTCGATCACTACCTGAGCCTCCTTGCAGGGCTCACCCCAGAAGGCGCGGTAAATCATCCGCCAGGTGTAGAAGACGGTGAAGGCAGCGCCGATGTAACCGGCGACGTAGAGCGCCAAGTACCAGCCGCCACGCGCGCCGACTTCAAACAGCAGCGTGTCCTTCGAGAAGAAGCCGGAGAAGAATGGGAAGGCCGAGAGTGCGAAGCCGCCAGCAAGGAAGCAAGCGAAAGTGAACGGCATCGCTTTGCGGAAGCCGCTCATGTTGTTGAGCGACTGGTTGCCGCCCATCGCCGAGATCAACGAGCCGGCGGCCATGAAAAGCAGCGCCTTGAAGAAGGCGTGGGTCATCATGTGGAAGAAGCCGCCGACGTAAGCGGCAGCGCTGACGCCCATGATCATGTAACCGATCTGCGACATCGTCGAGTAGGCGATCACGCGCTTTAGATCGGTCATAACGAGGCCGATGCTGCCGGCGATCAGCAGCGTCAAAGCGCCGACGATCGCGCCGACCGCTGCCGCCGTTGGAGCCCACTCGAAGAGCACGTGGAGGCGGCCGATCAGATAGACGCCTGCCGTGACCATTGTGGCGGCGTGGATCAGCGAGCTGACCGGTGTTGGGCCTTCCATCGCGTCGGGGAGCCAAGTTTGGAACGGGATCTGCGCCGACTTAGCGAAGGCGCCGACGAGGATCAGCAGCATCGCGATTACCAGCTCCGGCGCATCCTTCTCGAAGGCAGTATGGGCGCCGGAGAAGAGCGGGCCGTAGTCGAGCACGCCCATCGTCTTAAAGAGGAAGAGCGTGCCGAGTACGAGACCGATGTCGCCGACGACGTTGATCACGAAGGCCTTAATGCCAGCCGCCGTCGCCGTATCACGGCGGTACCAGTAGGAGACCAGCATGTAGGAGGCGGCGCCAACGAAAGCCCAGCCGATGATCAGCAGCACTAGGTTGCCGGCCAGAACCAGCAGCAACATCGAGAAGACGAAGAAGTTGAGGTACGAGAAATAGCGAACGTAACCAGCGTCGGTCTGCATGTAGCCAGCCGAGTAAAGGTGGATCAGCGTCGAGACGCCGGTCACGACGAGGATCATGAAGGTCGAGAGCGGATCGACGTAAAGGCCGAGCTGGATCTTTACGCCGTCAATGTTGACGAGATCCCAAAGCGCAGTGGTTTCCACGCGCTCGTCGTGGGGCAGCGCCTGCAGCTTGATTAGCGTCAGGACGGCGAAGACGAAGGCCAGCGCAATCGCCAGCGTGCCGATCGTCCCGGCAGCGCGAGGCGAAAGCTTCTTGCCGAGCAGCGCGATCGTCAGCATGCCCGTCAGCGGGCAGGCAAGCACGAGCCATGGAGTGAGCGAAAGGCTCATCCGTGCAGCTCCTTCAGCTCGTCAACATCGACCGGCAAGCGGCGGCGGTAGAGCGCAACGATGATGCCCAGCCCGATAGCCACCTCGCAGGCGGCGATCACCATCACGACGATCGCGAAGATCTCACCGGCGCCGGTGCCCCACATCCGCGAGAAGCCAATCAGCGCCAAGTTGCCGGCGTTCAGCATCAGCTCGAGGCAGAGCAGAATCACGAGCGGATTGCGGCGGATCATCACGCCGGCAGCGCCTAGCGTGAAGATCATCGCTGAGACGAGTAAGTACCAGTTGATGCTCATCGGTCGTCCTCAGCGGCCGCGCGCGCTGGCTGCTGCAGCTCGCGGCCTTCGAACTGCGGGTCAGGGAGAGGCGTCGTAACGCCATACCCCGAGACGCCCTCGGCCATTGAACCGGTAGCGGCTGGGCTTGGCGTGTTAACGGCGCCATGGCGGGGTGAAAGGTTGCCTTCATCCTCGGCAATGCCGCCGCGCCGGCCAGCCAGCGCAACGGCGCCGATCGCGGCTACCAGCAGCAGCATTGAGGCCAGCTCAAAGGCCAGCAGGTAGTCGGTCAGCAGCAGCTCGCCAATCTCGGCCGGCGTGCCGTAAGTGGCCGAGAGCGTTGCGCCTTTGGTGCCAAGCGAGCTCAGCGCCGTGCCAAGAATCGCAATTGCCAGCTCGATAAAGATCAGCGAAGCGAAGCCAATTGCCAGCGCTTTCTGGCGTGGGCTGGCGCTCCAAAGTTGATCCGGCTTGTCGCCGCCACCAACGTAAGCGACGACGAATACGTAAAGCACCATCACGGCGCCCGCGTAAACGACGATCTGGGCAACCGCGACGAACTGAGCTTCGAGCAGCAGGAAGAGCAAGGCCAACGAGATCAGATGAACAACGAGCGAGAGCACGCAGTAAAACGGGT
>JBIHZY010000175.1:0-3447 GCA_044240185.1 Solirubrobacteraceae bacterium | reverse complement strand
CCCCCAGATGATCAGAAGGGCACCGACGATAAGCCAGACCCAGCGCCACTTTGGAACCAGCGCTGAAATCGCCATGTATTGAATTCCGGCGCCGATGAACATCGCGCCGATCATGACCCCAATGATCGCGAAGGAGGACTCGCTGAACTGAAGTACTACAAGCGCTACGACGATCCAGATGATGCCGAAGACAAGCCACAGCCACCAGAACGATGCGAGCTTTTTGATCGCCTCTCGCTCAGTCGGTGTTGTGTTCGCTAGAAGGGCGTCGTCAACTTCGCTCATCGGGTCTCCTTATTGTTGGGATCGGTCCTAAGCTCCTTGTGTGCGCAGGACTGTGTCCTGTTCCGCTGCCGGAGGGTTATCCAGCAGCAGCTGTGGGACGGTCACCATCTTGTAGCCCGCTTTTTTCAGGCCTTTCAGGATTATCGGCAACGCTGCGGACGTTGTTGTGCGGTCGCCGCCACCGTCATGCATCAGGATGATCGCGCCGGGCTCAACCTCTGCCAGTACTTGAGCGGCCATAACATCGGCTGCGGGCAGCTTGTAGTCGTTGGTGTCGAGCGACCACATCACGGTCAGCATCCCTGCTCGGCGTGCTTCAGCAACAACCCGGTCGTTGATAGCGCCGTAGGGCGGGCGGAAGAGTTTCGGGGCCGGCAGGTTCCTTCCAGTGAACGCATTTGAGTTGTCGTCCAGTTGACCGCGAACATCTTTCGGACTGAGGGTCGTCAAATCCGTGTGGTCCCAGGTGTGGTTACCGATTGCGTGGCCCTCGGCGACAACTCGCTGGAGCGGCAGCGGAAACTCGTTGATCTGGTTGCCGAGCGCGAAAAAAGTCGCCTTAGCATCGTATTTCTTCAGCGTGTCGAGAATTCCGCCGGTGAAGTTGCTGGGACCGTCATCGAAGGTCAGCGCAACCTCTCTCTTCTCCGCCCCGGCTTGGCTGACGACCGGGGTGGTCTGCAGGAGTGCGTCGATCGCCGCGTTCTCGGCTTTGATCTCATCTTCGCGCTCGGCGATTACCGCTGCAGCTGCGCGAGCCTGAGCCTCCAGTTCCAGCTTTGGTTTCTCGGCTGCGGCGCCTTGCTCCAGCTGCTCCGGATCCCAAGTTCCGGAGCTGCCGACGCTGACAGCCACAATTCCGACCGAACCAACGGCGACAGCGGCGCCGACGGCGAGTGCGGAGAGGCGCCGGCGACGGTGGCTGTCGGCCGCGGCGTGGGAGGATTTTGGCTTCGGCTTCGGCATCGGGAGTTGGACGGTTGCTACGACAAAATGTAGCGAGCGACGCAGCTGGGTACGCCGGGTGACTGCTGATCACTCACCAAAGGGCTTCAGGTCAAAACGGCTCTCGAGAGGGCGCAGGGCCTGCTAGTCGCCGACAACTACGCGCAGCTGTTCGTCTATCCGCAGGCTCCGCTGACCACGCAGGAGCGCTAACAGCTCGTCGCCAACGACGGCGCGCCGCCAGCCCCGCAGCGTGCGCACGTCTGGGTCAGGACTGCCGCTGCGGACCGCGCTGACGACAGCCTGCAGGTCGGAGCGGGTGGCCAATAGTTCGTAGGCGAGATCTTCACGGACCGCGCAAGCGCGTACGAGCGCTTCGGCGAGCACGATCAGCGCCGCATCGCCAGAATCCGACTGCGTGCGGCTGCTGCGTTCGGCTGCGATCGGACGGTCGTTCGCCGCGCCGGCGACGACCCTGACGATGTCGCTGCCACGGCGCCGCGCAATCCCCTCGTGAATTCCGCGCAGATCACTGAGTTGGCGTTCGTTGGTCGGCTGGCGCTTTGCGATTTCAACGATTGCTGCATCGGCGAGGACCTTCTGGACCGGTTTGTCCTCGCGGTCGGCGCACTCCTCGCGCCAGATAACGAGCGCGTGAGCGCAGGCACGTTGCTCTCCGCTCAGCGTGTTGATCTTCGGCAACTTGCCAAAGACGACGTCGATATCGCGCTCGTCGCTGGAAGCCTCAAGCGGCAGGCACTCCTCGCGCGCCCAATCGAGCCGGCCACGCTCCTCTAGCCGCTGCTTCAGAACTGTTGCGACTTCGTTGAGCTGCAAAACATCGCCGCGCGCGTAGCGTTGCTGCTCTTCGCTGAGCGGTCGGGCGTCCCAGTGCGAGAAGCTGGCGCCCTTGTCGAGCTGCACCTTCAGCAGGTCGCGCAGCAGCGCTTCGTAACCGATCTGCGCGCGCATCCCAGCGAAGGCGGCTGCGACCTGAGTGTCGAAACAGTTGCGTGGGTGGGCGTGCCAGAGGCGCCGCAGCAGGGCGATGTCTTGTCTGCCGGCGTGGACGACGATCTCGACCTCAGGGTCATCGATCAGTTCGACGATCGGCGACGGGTCAATCTCGCGATCGAAGGGGTCTATTAACTCGGTCCAGGCAGGCTCGCCTGGCTGTTCGCCGTCGACTGCTACTTGGACAAGGCAGAGCTCAGTGCGGTAGCGGCCCTCGCCCATGAACTCGGTGTCAAGCGCCAGCGAGCGGGTCTCTTTCGCGCGCGCAGCGAGCTGGCGCAGTTTGTCGTTCGTCGTCACCGCGTGGGATCTATTCGCTGGGCCACTGACCGGTGCGGTCGTAGTGCTCGCGAGCGGCCTCTTCACGGCCGCGGTCACCGTCGCCGTTGACGCCAACGCGGTAAAGCAGGCTTAGTAGCGCCACCGAAAGCCCGGCGCTAATCAAGAGAGCACCACCGTAGTAAGCCGATTCGCGATTGCCGATTATCGCCAGAAGAATTCCGGAGAGGACAATCAAAGCGGGTAGCACGAAGCGAACGAAGATCATTAGTGCCCGAGCACTCTCGTTCGACTGCGGCTGGGTGCTTGCTGTTTCGCTCACGCTGTTGATTCTACGATGATCGAACTGAAGCGGCTCACTAGCTGCTCGCCGGTCAGTATCTCACCAACTTCGCAGAGGCCGATCGATGCAGCGAGCTGATCGCGGACCTGCTCAGCTCCTATTCCCAGAGCCGCCTGACCGGCAAGAGTTAACGATCGATCGCGCTTCGACATTCGTTTCCCGTCAGCGTCGCGCATTAGTGGGGCGTGAACGTAGCTCGGGCGCGGTAGCCCGAGTTGCGCTTGGAGCCAGCACTGCGCTGCTGTCGAGTCGAGCAGATCATCGCCGCGCACGACCTCGTCGATCGACTGCGCAGCATCATCGACGACGACCGCGAGCTGATAGGCGAAGGCGCGATCCTGGCGAGCCACGACGAAATCATCGACGGTGCCTTTGATCTGTCCATGTGCGCGGTCGAAGAATTCAATTTCGGCCGCGTCTGCGCGCACTCGCAGCGCCGGCTGGCGACCACTCTCGCGCCGCCGTGCCAACTCGGGCGCGCTCAGCTCGCGGCAGATCCCGGGGTAGCCCGCCGGTGCCCCGTGTGGCGCCGAGGAAGCCTCGCGGATCTCAGCGCGAGTGCACCAGCACTCGTACAGCAG
>JBIHZY010000034.1:0-12049 GCA_044240185.1 Solirubrobacteraceae bacterium | reverse complement strand
CTCGGCACGGTGTAGGCGCAGAAGGCGCCGCCGCGCTTACCGGGGCGGGCCGGAGCATCGATCCAGCGCTCATCGAAGAAGCGCGCCGCGAGGTCGCCAAGCTCGGGTGAGAAGTCGCCGTATGCGTCGAGCACGATCTCTTTGCCCTGATCCCAGTCGACCGTTGCCTCGTCCTCTGCGATTGCGGCGGCGCGGTCGTAGTCGGCGATCCGTTCGAGGCCGAGCAGCTTCGCCTTCAGCCTGTACCAGCGCCGTGGCAGCTCATAGGCGCCCTCGACCGCTTCGACCAGCGCTTCGACCGATTCGTCGCTCGCTTCGTTTGCGAGGTTTCGGCTTGAGAGCCACGTCGGGTATTGGCGCAGCCTGTCTTCGGTGGCCTTGTCCTGGAGCAGCGTGTTGAAGAGGTAGGCGCGCGTACGCAGGCCCGGCTCGAGTGCCCGTGTCACTGCCTCGGCCGCGCCGCGGCGGACATCGCGCTCGGGTGAGTGGAGCAGGCTGAGCGCTTGATCGAGCGGAACCGACTCGTCCTCGCCCGGGAGATCAACGCGGATCGCGCTGGTCAGTTCGCTGAAGAGCCGCGACCAAGCGTCGCGGCCAGTAACTGACTTTTCGGCAGAGAGCTTCTCCTCGGCTTCGCTGAGCAGGTGGGGGCGGTAGCGACGGATCGTCTGGAGGTAGTGGCGCGCTCGTTCAAGGCCGTCGGCTTCGAGCAGCTCTTCGGCGCGCGCGTCATCAACTTCGGCCCATTCCAGTTCGAAAAAGACGAGCTTCGTTTCAATTCCTGTCGCAAGCTCCTGAACGCGCGCCATCAGCGCGCCGTTGGCTGGGTCCTCTGTGTCGGCTGCGAAGCGGAGGTGCGCGTAGTTCCCAGCGCGGCCGACGAGATCGCTGATGATCGCAAGCTCAGCGACGGCCAGCGCGAGGCCCGGGCCGTCAAGCTCGCCGACCTTGCCGGCGTGGGTGGTGGCCAACGCGGCGGCGCGGCGGTCGGCGTCGGCGAGCAGCTCGTCGCACTCCGCTGGGCCGCCTCCATCGACGAGATCTTCAACCTGCCAAGTGACGTCGTTTACCGCTGTATCGCTCATCGGGCGAGGATAAGGGCAACGGAAAATCGCTGTCGGCAGGCCTTAAGTGGGGTCAATTCTCCTAAATAGCGGCATCATCGCGGCCGACCCCTTGACGCCGTTTGGGGCGATCCCTATCTTGAATTTCAGACGCGGTGTCCGAGCCGCAAAGAGCGACGATCAGGGATGTAAGATCGCGCCTCCCTCACCGGAACTGAACCCAGCAATGGGGAACGAGATGGAGCGAGGGGTCCCAAGGTGGCTCGGCCCGCGTCGCTTTATGTCCGCAGCCAGTTAGGCCGCTGCTGACAGCCTTGCAAGAGCGCCGTTAGCGGCGATCAGTTCGGCCCATGTGCCGCGCTCTACTACCTCGCCGCCCTCGAGCACGAGGATCTCGTCGAACTCTTCGAGCCCGTCAACGGTGTGCGTGATCACGAGCATCGCGCGGCGGTCGCTGCGCTCTGAGCCGATCGCGCTGAGCAGGTCGCGCGCGCCGGCCGCGTCAAGGTTGGCGGTCGGTTCGTCGAGGATCACGATCTGCGACGGGGCGATAAATCCGCGCGCCAGAGCGATCCGCCCGCGCTGACCGCCGGAGACCTCGGCGCCTTCCTCGCCGACCAGCGTTTCGATTCCCTTCGGAAGCGATGCGATCCAGGGGCCGAGGCCGGCGCGCGCCAGCGCACCGATGACCTGTTCGTCGTCGGCCTCCGGCGCTGCGAGTCGCACGTTCTGCGCGATCGTCGTCGTGAAGAGGTAGGCGTCCTGGCTAACGAGCCTGACCGCGCTGCGCAGCGCGTCTTGGCTTAGCTCGCGGATATCGGTGCCGCCAAGAGTGACGCGGCCGCTGCTGGGGTCGAGGAAGCGAACGGCGCAGCTCGCCAGCGTCGTCTTGCCGGCGCCGCTGGCGCCCACTAGGGCAATCCGCGAGCCGGGCTCAAGCGTGGCGCTTACGTTGCTGAGCGCTGGCTGCTCGCGGCCTTCGAAGCGAACGCAAAGTTCTTCGAACCTCAGCGCTCCGCCGAGCGGCAGCGGCGCCGGGGAGGGAGGGTCGCTAACCGGGATCGGCGCCTCGGTGACGGTTTCGAGCCGCGCTGCAGCTTGAGCGCAGGCGGTCAGCCGTTGCGCCGCGTCGGGCAGCCCGACGACAGCCTCAAATGCGCCGATCGTGAGGAAGACAATCCCGGCTAACAGCACGCCGTCGAGCTCCCCAGCGGCGGTTGCCTGAACGCCGATTGCGGCAACCGCGACCATCGCCGCGCCGCCGATAGCCACGCCAGCTCCACTGGTGACACCGCTGATCCAAGCCCCCGGCCGCTCTGTCGCGGCGAGTTTCGCGTCGGCCTGCTCGATCCGCTGCGCCCACTGCTGCTCGCGGCCGTAGACGGCAAGTTCGGCGGCGCCGCTAACCAGCTCGACGAGCTCGGCGCTGAGCTGCGCTCGCGCCGGCCCTTCGCGTAGCCCCGAATGCCGGCCTGCCCGCGCCGCGAACGCTGGCAGCAGCAGGCCAGCGATCAACATCGCCGCGACCAATACGACGGCGCCGGCGGGCAGCACGATTGCCACCGCGACGGCAAGCACCGCGATTGCGAGGATCGCGATCAGCGGCGGCCCGAGCGCGCGCAGGTAAAGGTCTTGGAGCGTGTCGACGTCGCCGACGAAGCGGCTCAGAACGTCGCCGCTGCGAATCCCGCGTAGTCCTTCCGGCACGAGCGGGATGAGCCGTTCAAAGAAGCGCACGCGAAGGTCTGCCAGCACGCGGAAGGCGAAGTCGTGCGAGACGAGCCGCTCGCAGTAGCGCAGTAGCGCACGGGCGATCGCGAACGCGCGAACGCCGACGGTGAAGATTGTCAACGTCATGATTCCCGGCTGCAGCGCCGCCTTGCTGATTAGTACGCCAGCTACGGCGAGCAGCCCGACAGCAGCCAAGATCGCTCCGGCGCCTAGCGCGATCGAGAGGATCAGTTGCCCGCGGCGCGGGCTGACGAGCCGCGCTGCGCGCTCCAGGGCTCGCCAACGGTCCTGCTCTGGCTTCGCGGCTTGGGCGCTGCTCATCGCTCGACCTGCCCGTCAACGACGATCCCTTCGCGCAGCGTGATGATGCGGTCTGCCCCTGCCGCTAGCGCCGGACGATGAACGACAAGCAGCACGCTGCGTGATTGGCTGAGCCGCGCGATCGAGTCACCGATTTCGGCCGATGATTCGGCGTCGAGGTGCGCGGTTGGTTCGTCAAGGATTACGAGTGGCGCATCACGTAGGAAGGCTCGCGCCAGCGCTACGCGCTGAGTCTCTCCGGCCGAGAGCGTGCGCTGGCCTTCGCCGAGCCGGGTCTCAAGCCCTAGCGGCATTGAATCGATCAGCCGCTCAAGGCCAGCGTCGGCGCAGGCCGCCGCTAGCGCGCCGTCGTCGGCGTCTGGCCGACCGAGGCGAATGTTCTCGGCCAGCGTCGCGCTGAAGAGCGTCGGCCGTTGCGGCACCCAGGCGAGATGCTGGCGCCACTCTTTCGGGTCCACTTCGAGCAGGTCAACCCCGTTGCAGAGGATTCGCCCAGATTGAGGGTCAAGTAGGCGCAGGATCAGCGCTGCGACGGTGCTCTTCCCTTCGCCGCTCGGTCCGACCAAAGCCAACTGCTCGCCGGGGCTGATCGTGAGGTCGATCGACTCCAACACCGCCTCGCCACGGCCCTCGTAAGCGAAACCAACGTTCTCAAGCACTAGAGGCGCCATTCGAGGGTCAGGGGACGGCAGCGGCGCCGCAGGGACGCTCACAGCGGCAGGGGCGTCTAGCACCTCAAAGCACTCCTGCGCTGCGGTCAGACCATCGGTACTGGCGTGAAACTGCTGCCCGACCATGCGGACCGGCAGGTAAAGCTCCGGCGCCAGCAGCAGCACCGCTAGAGCGGTCGAAAACTCAAGTCCGCCGTTGATCAGTTGGATCGCGACCGCCGCCGCCACCAGCGCCGTCCCCATCATCGCCGCCAGCTCCAGAACAAGCGATGAGAGGAAGGCAATCCGCAGCGTCACCATCGTCTCTTTGCGGTACTGCTCGCCGGTGTCGCGCAGCGACTCAAGCTGGCGCTGGGCGCGGTCGTTGGCCTTCAGCGTTTGTAGCCCCTTGACGGCGTCAAGGAAGTGCGCGCTCAGCAGCGAGAGCGTGCGCCAGCGCCGCTCGGTCGCGGTCCGTGCTGCCAGCCCGATCAAGATCATGAAGAACGGAATGATCGGCAGCGTGACCAGCAGAATTGCCCCGGCAGCAAAGTCGCGGGGGAAGATGTAGATCAGGATTACGACCGGAACGACGACGGCTAGCACCAGCTGTGGCAGGTAGCGGGCGAAGTAGGCCTCGAGCGAGCTGAGGCCCTGAACGGCGTTGGTGACCAGCTCGCCGGCCCGCTGGCCGCGCAGCCCGGCCGGACGCGTCTCAAGCATGTGGGCGGTCAGACTGGCGCGAAGTTCGCCGACGACACGGCGAGCGCCGAGCCGGCCGGAGGTTTCAAAACCGAAGGCGCAGAGCGCACGTGCTCCAACGACTGCGACGAGAATCCACAGCTCGCCGCTTACCTCGCTCAGATCTTGCCCGCCCGGGAAGGCGCTGGCGATCACGCGGCCCAGCAGGACGGCCTGCGCGACTACCAGCAGCGACGTCGCAACGCCCAGCAAGACGGCGCCGACGAGCGGCACGCGCGCCGAACGGGTCGAGCGAAAAAGCCTGCGGTCAACTCCGCGCGGAGCGCTCTGAGCGCGCGTTGCCAATTTATGCTCGGGCGCCGGGGCTTTGATCGGCGTCGCTCTTAAGCATTATTCGTAGGCCGCTCACTGCCGCGAAGATTAGCGGCGCTACGCCAACGGCGGATACCACTGACGCTAGACTGGCTTTGTAGTTAGTTAGTACATCCCTAGGGGACGACAGGCTTCGACGTGGTCGGATCGTGGGGGTGGTTGCGAGCCGAGGTTCCCGGAGGCCTCGTAAATCACCGGGAAAACCATATGTGCGGACTCTCACGAGTACGCCCTCGCCGCCTAGCACACCGCTAGCGCTGTGAGGTTCGGAGCCCGGCCTGCCGGCCGTCGGGATTTCCGGATCAAACGCCGGCTTACCTGGGGAGGATTGTTCTCGCCAAACTGGGGAAATCTTTAGAGAACTGGCTTCACGCAACCCCGCCGGCGAGGCGAGCGCGAAGTGAGATTAGAGCGCCGGATACGCTCGTAGACATCACCTCTTACGCGACCGCGGACGTGGGTTCGATTCCCACCGTCTCCATCTTTTCCGCTCAATCTAGAGCGGGTGGCGGAACCAGCATTCCGTCGGCCTGATCAAACAGCCCGCTGTCTACAGCGAACTTAACTATTCCGGCTCGCGAAGCCAGATCAAGCTTGGTCAGGATTTCGGCGCGGCTCGCCTCAATTGTGCGGCGCGAGAGGTTCATCTCAACCGCGATCTCCTTGCTCGTATGCCCCCAGGCGATCGAGCGGATAATCACTTCCTGTCGGCTGGTCAGGTGGTCTTCTGTGCCGCCGCGGTTGAGCGACGCAATTCCCATTGTCATCGCCGTGCTGACCCAGAGGTGGCCTGCGGCGACGCGGCGCGTCGCAACAGCCAATTCGGCTGGCAGCTCAGACTCCAACAGGTAGCCGAGCGCGCCAGCGCCCAGAGCTGCCCGAGCCACGGTTGCGGATGGCGATGCGGTCAGTACGAGGATCGCCGAGCGTGGCGAAGCGTCGTGAAGCTGTTCGATCCCCAGCTTGATCGGGTCAACGCCAATTGGTAGTGCGGTCGCGAAGAGAATTACGTCAGGTTGATGACCGCGGCAAGCGCTGAGGGTCTCGTCGCCGGATTCGGGCGCGGCGACGACTGAGATACCAGCATTTTCGACTAGCAGTGCAGTGAGTGCTGCTCGAATTATCGCCTGTTCGTGTACTACCAGGACTGTGATCGGTTTCATCTTTGCGGTTCCCCCGATGCAAATTATGGAATACACGCTACGCCAACTTTCGCCTTTTTGCAGGGTAGAAAGTACGGTCGAAGCCCCTCACCCGTTGGAAGACCAACGGGTGCAGGGAATTGCGGTTTAACACGGAGCTTGCTGGAGCGGTTAGGTTGTCGTTATTGGCAAGGATCAACTAGTTGAGTTGGCTGAGTGCGACAAGCCGATCACCGTGATGGTCGTTTATGGGATGGGCGTAGCGCGCGCAGGAACAAAGCTTTTGATCGAAAGCGACCCCGGGCTCGAGGTGATCGCCGAAGCGATCGACGCTGAAGAGGCAGGCCGCAGAGCGTCGGGCCATCATCCAAACGTTGTCGTGATTGGGCCGGACCGCAGCTTTGGCGGCGATCTCCACACGCAACTGGCAATCGTGAAAGCAGTAAGAGGCAGCTCACCGCAAAGCAAGACGCTGCTGATGAGCCTCACGGGAGACGACGTCGACGCAATTACCGAAGGCGTAGCCGCCGGCGCAGATGGGTCGATCGCGCTCGGCAGCACTAGCGAGGCCTTCCTGCGCGCAATCAGGCTGGTCGCCGAAGGTCACGGCGAAGTCTCTGGCGACGTTGTCAAGAAGATCACCGATCGCGCGGCCGGTCAGGACCGGTCGGCTCTGCCGGATAAAGACCTTGAGATTCTCTGCGGCGTGGCACACGGCTACACCAGCGGCGAGATTGGCGAGCAGCTGAACATGTCGGCACGAACGATTGAGGGGCATCGGCTCGAGATCTATGCCGAGTTAGGAATCGGCTCACGCTCCGAGCTCGTGGCCTGGGCGGTCGCCCACGACCTCTTCACTGCGCCGGTCGGCTACTACGCCGAAGCTAACGAACGCTGAGTTTCTTAGCCGCAGCAGTGGCGAGCGCAGTGCTCTGGGTACGCCCCGCCCGCGGTTAGTCTTGACGCGTGAAGCGACTAGGCCTTCCGGCGCTGACGCCGGTTCGTGCGGTGATCGCCGTTCAGCTCGCGGTGATGACTGCGGCCGGGATCGCGACGGTTCTCTCGCTGCCGAAGTTCACCGGCGATGAGATAGCCCACTTCAGCTACCTGCAGAGCGTCGCTGAAGAGGGGCAGTTGCCGCTGCTCGGGCCGACGCTGATCAGCCCGCAGGCCGAGGCGATCTATGAGGGCACCTACCCGTCGCCCGGCCGGCTCGATCCAGCTAAGCGCGGGCTCAGCGGCCGCAGCTATGAGGCCTTCCAGCCGCCGCTCTACTACCTGCTCGGGGCAGCGCCGTTCCGCCTCGCCGGGGGAGATTACGTCGTCAAGATGCGCGTGATGCGGCTAGTCGGACTTGGGCTACTGCTCGCAGCGGCGCTGCTGCTTTGGCGCCTGACAGTTGAGCTGATCGGCGATCCCGGCGAAGCCGAGCCTTACTTTGCGTTCGCACTGACGGCCCTGCTCTGGCCGGGAATCGTGCTGCGGGTGGTGACGATCTCCAACAGTGGCCTCGAGTTCTTGATTGGGATTGGCTTAACGCTCGTGCTCTGGCGCGCTTGGCAGCGTCGCAGTGTCGGCTGGCTGATCGGCGCCGCCGTGCTGATCGGCTTCGGACTGCTGACGCGGCTGACGATCATCGTCTTCATCCCCGGGCTGCTGATCTGCGCGTTCGTCGTGCTGCGCCAGGCCCAGATTTCGGCCCGCGCGCGCTGGCTCGCCGCCGCTAGCGTGGTCGCGATCCCTGCGCTGATGATGGCGCCGTGGCTGCTTTCGAACCTCGACCGCTATGGCTCGCTGACAGGCTCGCGCGTCGTGCGGCAGCTGATGGAGCCGTTCTTCAATCCCGACGGGATCAAGTACACGGTCAGCGACATCCCCCGCGGTCTGCTGGTCGTGACGCGAGCGCCGCTGGCCGAGGAGTGGTGGATCGAGCTGCTCTCGCCACTGAAGCGCTGGGTTCTGACTCTGCTGATGACGGCGCTCGTTGTGCTCGCGCCGCTCGGCGTGCTCAGCGTTAAGCCGAGCGAGCGACGTACGCAGCTGCTCGTGCTGCTGGCCTTGCCGGTCGGCGTCGGCCTCGTCTGGATCTGTTACGTGCTGCTCGTCCTGAACTGGGATTTCTTCCTGCCGCGCTACCTCTACCCAACGATCCCAGGGCTGATGCTGCTGGCGGCCGTTTCGATCGGGCGGCTGCGCGGCGGTGCTCGCGCTCTGACCGCCAGCGCTGCCGTGATCACAGCGCTGCTCGCCGTCTGGTGGGTCTACCTCTCGACCGTCGAGCCGTTCACCGGCTAGCGGTCTCGGCGCCGGCGTGGCGGGAAGTCCCGCGCCGCCTCAGCGGCGCGGGACTCTCCAGCCGTACCGAATCGCTGTGCTTAGCTCGTTGGAGGAACAAGCACCTTGTTGATCACGTGAACAACACCGTTTGAGGCGGTGATGTCGGTCGCCTCAACGGTTGCGTCATTTACCTTCACGACGCCGTCCGTGATGCTGACCGTTAGGTCCTGACCCTCGACCGTCTTCAGCTTCTGACCGTCCGTGAGGTCGGCTGCCGTGTAGGTTCCAGGAACTACGTGGTAGGTAAGGACCTGCTGTAGGTCGGTCTTGTTGCCTGGCTCAAGCAGCGTGTCGACTGTGCTCTGAATGTCAGCAAAAGCAGCGTCCGTCGGAGCAAAGACCGTGTAAGGGCCAGTTCCTTCGAGCGTCGTCACGAGGTCGGCTGCCGTCAGGGCAGCTACTAGCGTCGACAGATCTGCATTGCCGGAGGCGACTGCTGCGATCGTCTCATCGCTCATCGTCGTCGTCGCTGCCGTTGAGGTGGTTGTTTCGCTGTCACTGCTACCGCATGCGACGACGCCCAAACTGGCGACGGCAAGGGCGGCGATAACGGCAATGTGAGTCAGTCTCATGTTTCTCCTAGGTTGGTTTAGCAAAGGCTACGCAGTGAATTGAGCGAGAGATCGCCGATTAGGCAACATTTAGAGAGCTTTTAACAAATCATCGGGTTTTCTACTAACCCCGCCGAGTTGACGGGCCGAAATTGGTGGTATCGCAACCACGCGCCCGCTACGACCAGCCGGTTGGTTAGCCTTCGCCGATGGCAGAAGACGAAGCCCCCGTTCCCGGCTGGTACGCCGACCCGCGCGGCGAAGCCTCGCTGCGCTGGTGGAATGGGCGAGCTTGGACCGAGCAGACTGCCGCCTCACCGGGCGGGGGTGCCTTTGCGCCGCCGGTCGCTCCTGCCGATCGAGCCAGCTCGGCTCCAGCCCAGGATCCGCCGCCGCCGCCGGTCGTCGCAGCGTCGCCATCCGCACCCCCGTTGGTTGCCGCTGGGCCACCGACGGTCGTGATCGCCGGGCAAACGCGACCGCTTTCAGGCTGGTGGGCGCGGGCCGGCGCTTACATAATTGACGCTCTAATCACCTTCGTGTTCACGCTGCCGTTCATCATCGCCGCGGTTGTGATCATCGCCGGCGTCGACTTCTCGTCGATCAAGCTCGTTGACAATCAGATTGAGGGAATCTCGACCGAGGAGCAGGCCTCGATTGGCGGCGCTGTGCTGCTCGTCTTCTTCGGCGCGCTGCTAGTCGCATTTACCTATCAGCCGATAACAATGGCCCGCAAGGGCGAGCAGAACGGGCGCACTTGGGGAATGCAGCTGCTGGGCATTCGCGTTATTCGTGCGAACGGCGGGGCGATGACTTACGGGCCAGCGTTGGTGCGCCAATTCCTCGTGATGGGGTTGCTTTACGGCGTGATCTCGGGAATCGGTAATGCCGTCACCGTGATCGGCGGCACGATCGCGATTGCGCTCGCCTATCTCTGGCCGCTCTGGGATAAGCAGAATCGCGCCCTCCAAGACTTCATCTGCTCGACCCACGTTGTGCGTGACTAAACGGCGGCTGAGCGCCAGCTTAACGCCGCAGTGCCGCCGCTAGCGGTATTCTCGGCCGCGATGGACTCCCTGCCGCTAGCAGCCGACGCATTGACACTTGCTCGCTGGCAATTCGCCACTACGACGCTCTACCACTTCATCTTTGTGCCGCTGACGCTCGGCCTTGCGCCGGTGATCGCCTACATGCAGACGAAGTGGTACCGAACTCGTGATGAGTCGTGGCTGCGCCTGACTAAATTCTTCGGCACGCTGCTGCTGATCAACTTCGCGATCGGCGCCGCGACCGGGCTGCTGCAGGAATTCCAGTTCGGAATGAACTGGTCGTCGTACTCACAGTTCGTCGGCGACGTCTTCGGCTCAACGCTGGCGCTCGAAGGGTTGATCGCTTTCATGCTCGAATCAACCTTCATCGGCATCTGGGTCTTCGGCTGGGGCAGGCTTTCAGAGCGGATGCACCTCGCCTCGATCTGGCTCGTTGTCGCCGGTACCTGGCTTTCGACGACCTTCATCCTGATGGCCAACTCGTGGATGCAGAACCCGGTCGGCTACAGCATCGACGCGGTAACCGGCCAGGCGCGAATGGTTGATCTGTGGGCCGTTTTGACAAACCCAATCGCGATCTGGGCAGTCGTCCACACATTGCTGGCATCGCTGATGGTCGCCGCCTTCCTGTTGCTCGGCGTCGCTTGCTGGCACATCCTCAAGGGCCGCAACGTTGAGCTCTTCCGCCCGGTCGTGAAGCTAAGTCTTTACATCGCAATCCCAATTTCGACACTGACGCTGCTAGTCGGCAGTGAGTTTGGTGTGGCGCTGACCGGTCCGCAGCCGATGAAGATCGCCGCCGCTGAAGCGCTATGGGAGAGCGAACAGCCAGCCTCATTCTCGCTCTTTCAGATCGGCGGATTCTCGGCCGAGGATCCGGTTCCCTCGTTTTCGTTAGAAATTCCCTACTTGCTTTCATTTCTTGCAACCAACAGCTTCACCGCCAAGGTTGAGGGAATGAACCCGGTGCAGGATGCCGCGCGAACCAAGTACGGGCCCGGCAACTACATACCCGATGTAAAGCTGGCCTACTGGTCGATGCGCGGGATGGCTTATCTCGGTTCGCTCTCGGCGGCGATCGCGCTGCTTGGTGGATTCCTTTATTGGCGTGGAACCTTGGAGAAGTCGCGCTGGTTCTTGAAGATTGCTGTCGCGGGAATTTCGCTTCCCTTCATCACGGCACTGATCGGCTGGGTTTTCACAGAGACGGCGCGCCAGCCATGGGTTGCCTACGGCGTGCTCAAGACGGCCGACGGCCTCTCACAGTCGGTAAGCGCCGGCGAGATCATCGCCAGCCTCACGGCTTTCATGCTGCTCTACATCGGGATCGGGATAACGGCCTTCATCCTTCTGCGCCGCTACGCGATCCTTGACCCACCGGAGATTCTGCCCGAAGCAGACGCCAAGCCCGGACCCGACCCGGTACCGAGCTACTAACGATGTCGCTAGCTGAACTCTGGTTTTTCGTCATTGCCGGCCTTTGGTCGACCTATCTCGTGCTCGAAGGGTTTGACTTCGGCGTCGGCATGATGATGGGCGTCGCCGCGCGCAATGAGGACGAGCGCAGCGAGATGATTGAGACGATCGCCCCGGTCTGGGATGCCAATGAGGTCTGGCTGCTGGTAGTTGGCGGCCTTACCTTCGCCTCGTTCCCAGCTTGGTACGGAACTTGGCTGGAAGGCGCCTACCTGGGGCTAGTTGTGCTGATCATCGCGCTGCTGATGCGCGTCATTTCGTTCGAGTGGCGTGACCGCGTTAACCCTCGCTGGCGCGGGCTTTGGTCGGGGATCAACATTGGTGCCAGCGTCGCTGCGCCGCTGATCTGGGGGCTCGTTCTTTCCGTCCTGCTGGCCGGCCTTCCGGTCGCTGGCGGCGGCCGCGTCGGTGAGATGCGTTACTTCGGCGACATCCTCGATTTCATCACGCCTTACTCGGTGCTCGGCGCGCTTTCACTTACGGCCATCTTCGCCTTCCACGGCGCGCTCTTCCTCTCGCTCCGTCTCGACGGTGAGCTTGGCGAGCGGATCCGCGAGCGGATCGTCAAGCTCGACGCCCGGCACCTGCTGCCGAACCTGACGCTGCCGGCGTTGCTGCTGGGTGGTGGCTTCCTCGTCGCGACGCCTTTCGTTG
>JBIHZY010000174.1:0-3477 GCA_044240185.1 Solirubrobacteraceae bacterium | reverse complement strand
CGCAAGGATCCTCGCAGGCCGTTATTGGGCGCTCAGCAGCAACTCGACGAGAAGCTCTGGATCGCGCCGCACGCGGCCGGCATCGGCCGCTGCTTCGTCAGCCTTCGAGCGGCGCTCGAGAACTACCGTCGCCGGGTCGTCGAGCCGCCCCATACGCCGATCGGCGATCAGTTTTTCGTCGACTGCACCGAGCTTCCCTTCGAAGGTCGTCAGTACCGGTGTGCCGAGCGCGACGGCCTCACGGTTCATCGTCCCGCCAGCGCTGACGACGAGGTCGGCTAGCGCGACCAGCGATGGGCCATCGACGGCAACCTGCGGGATAACAAAGCCGCCGGCCGCGGCCAGCTCGATGCGCTGCTCCTCCGTTCTCGGCAGCACAACAACTTGGCCCTGCTCGCGCAAGCGGATCAGGACCTCGCTGAAGGCGTTGTTCTCAAACCGGTGGTAGAGCGAAACGGCCGGAGGCGTGCGGACGACCGCCAGCGGCTGCTCGCTATCGAGGCCCAGTTGATCAAGGACGGCGCTGTCGGGCTCGAAGTCGGCGAGGTAGTACTCCTCCTTCAATCCCGGGTAGCGGCGCAGTTTGCCGCGAGCGCCATAACGGTCGAGCCGCTCTGGCGGAATTGCGTCAGGGACGACAACGGCCTTCGCGAGGCGGCAATTGACGTTGTGCTGAACCGTCGCCCATTCATAGTCAAACATCGTCGCGGCCGGCACGCCGAGCAGCCGCGCAGCGACGCTGACGTCGTTCGATCCATGCCCGATCGCCAGATCAAAGTTGCGCCCGCGTGCCCAGCTGCGCAGCGCCAGCGAACGATCGACGAGCCCGCGCGCCTTTGCTGCCAACTTGCCGCCGCGGTGATGGCCGATCACTGTCGCGTCGATCCCGTGAAGTTCGCAGAGCGCAACCGTCTGGGCGAAGTCACGAGCCGTCACCTCAACTTCTGCGCCGCGCGCTCGCAGCCGCTCGATCACGGGCCGCAGGACGAGCACATGCGGCGAATTTGTTAAGTCAATCCAGACCCGCATTAGCCGAGCGCGGCGCGGGTAGCGTCGACAACCTGCTCTATCTGCTGATCGCTAATCGCAGCACTGATCGGAATCGCAAGGTGCCGACGAGCTGCTTCGTCGGTGCCAGGCAGCGAACCCGGCGCAGGCTGCCAAGCACTCATCGAAGGCTGCTCGTGAATCGGACTGCGGTAATAGCCGCGCGACTCGACCCCGCTGGCGCCAAGCTGCTCTGCAAGCTGATCCGGCTTGTCGGTCGCAACAACGTAGAGGTGCCAGGCGGGCGCTGAGCCCGAAGTCGCCTGCGGCAGCGTCACGAGCTCGCCGAGGCCAAGCTCGGCGTAGTGCTGGCCAGCGCCGGCGCGGTGCTCAGCCCAAACTGGAAGCTGCGGCAGCATCAAGCGCAGCACGGCCGCTTGAATCTCATCGAGCCTCGAGTTGAAGCCAACCTCTTCGTAGCTGACGCGGTCGCGCGAACCATGGAAGCGGAGCATTCGCACGCGCTCTGCGAGCTCCTTATCGGAGGTCGTGATCGCGCCACCGTCACCGAAAGCGCCGAGGTTCTTCGACGGGTAGAAGGAATGCGAGGCGATCGCGCCCAGCGCGCCCGGTCTGCCGTCCGGGCCAACCGAACCGGCGGCTTGCGCGCAATCCTCGACGACCGGCGCGCCGAGCGCCTCGATCTCAGTGACCGGCGCGAGGTTGCCGAAAAGATGGACGGCAATCACAGCCTTCGTCCGCGGCGTCATCACAGCCTTGACCTGCTCAGCGGTCGCGACGTAGGTCGAGGGATCGATGTCACAGAAGACGGGCACAGCTCCGGTCGGCGGGATTGCCTCGGCGCTTGCGTAGTAGCTGAACGAAGGCACGATCACCTCGTCGCCTGGACCTACGCCGAGTGCGCGCAGAGCGATCGTGATCGCCTCGGTTCCGTTGGCGACGCCGATCGCTTCGCCGGCGCCAACAACCTGCGCGAATTCGCGCTCGAAAGCCTCAACGTTGGGGCCGAGGATGAACTGCCCGGCAGCGACGACCTCAAGCAGGGCGGCCTCGATCTGCTCGCGCAGTGGCTCAAGCGGCGTCGTTGGATCAAAGAGTGGAACCGTCATTCAACCCCCAACGCTACCCTTTCGACCGGTGCTGATCTCTACGTCTCTCGTCCTTGCGGCGATCACCGACAAGCTCGCCGACTGGGCGACAGGCGTCGTCGGTGACCTCGGACTTGCCGGAATCTTCGTCTTGATGACGCTCGAGAGCATGTGCATCCCGGTTCCATCGGAGCCGACGATGCTCTTCGCTGGCTTCAATGTCGACCAAGGGACCTACTCCTTCATTGCCGTCGTCAGCGTCGGCGTGGCCGCCAACGTGCTCGGCTCATGGATCGCTTATGGCTTCGGTCGCTTCGGGCGCCTTGAACTGATCGAGCGGCACGGCAAGTGGCTTCACATCACGCCGGCGCGACTCGAGCAGGCCGATCGCTGGTTTGAGAGCTACGGCGGCTGGGCCGTCTTCTTCTCGCGAATGCTGCCGATCGTCCGTACCTTCATCTCGCTCCCCGCTGGAGTCGCGCGGATGCCATTCGGGCGCTTCACGCTCTACACCTTTCTCGGCTGCATCCCCTGGATGGCAGGGCTGACCTACCTCGGCATGACGGTCGGCGACAACTGGGAAGAGTGGAAGGGTTACCTCCACTACATCGACTACCTCGTGGCCGTAATCATCGTTGCGGGCACGGTCTACCTCTTCATGCGTTGGTGGCGTTTACGCGGCGACTCGGCCGATGTCCCAGCCGCTTGAGCAGTCGCTACCGCTGCGCCACGCGCTAGCGCTCGGGCTGATGCACGGCCCGGCCGAGCTGCTGCCGATCTCCTCCTCGGGACACACGACGCTGGTTCCTTGGCTGCTCGACTGGCCCTACCCCGAGCTCGATCCAGCGCTGCGCAAGAGCTTTGAGGTAGCGCTCCACGCAGGGACGGCAGTCGGGCTACTGATCGCGCTGCGTAGTGAGGTGGGCGAGGCCGCCGCTTCCTTTGACCGCCGCCGAGCGATCCTGATCGCTGGCTCCTTCATTCCACCGGCGATTGTTGGCTACACGCTTGAAGGGCCGATCGAGAAGCGGCTTGGAACGCCGGCCTCAATCGCGGCTGGGCTTATCGTCGGCTCGGCAGCGATGGCGCTGGCCGATCACTTCGGGCCGCAGACGCGCGAGCGCGAGGACGCAGGCTTTGTCGATGCCCTGCTGCTGGGAGTGGCGCAGGCGTCGGCTCTGATGCCGGGCACTTCGCGCGGTGGAATGACGCTCAGCGCGATGCGTGCCCGCGGCTTCACGAGGCCAGCGGCCAGTGCACTCTCGCGGCACGTCGCGCTGCCGGTAATCCTCGGCGCAAGCGCGCTCAAAGGAGCACGGCTGGCTCAGCAAGGTCTGCCGCCTGGCGCCGGCTCGCGGCTCGCACTCGGAGCTGCCGGCGC
>JBIHZY010000173.1:0-3483 GCA_044240185.1 Solirubrobacteraceae bacterium | reverse complement strand
TTCGATTACGCCTGCCCGGAAGGCGTCGAGGTCGGTTCGGTCTTGCGAGTCCCGTTTGGGGGGCGAGATCTGCTCGCTGTCGTAACGGCGCTGAAGGATTCATCGGAGCATGAGCTGAGCGAGCCGAAAGAGGTATTGGCGGCCTCGCTGCCAGCCGACCTCGTTGCGCTCGCCCCATGGCTGGCCGATGAATACTGCTCGACGCCCGCTCGCGCCTACTCGTTGATGCTGCCGCCGCGCGGCGTCAAGGAGCGCTCAGTGCTCTACGCCACCGTTCTCCGCGAAGCGGGCGACGATGAACGATTGACAGCCAACCAGCGAGAGCTACTGGCCACGCTGCCGCGCTTGGCTGGCGCCGACGTGGCGGCGCTGAGGAGGCTCGAGAAGCGCGGCCTCGTGCAACTCGAGGCTCAGTCGCAGCGGCGCGCTCCCCAGCACGCCGAGGTAGGAAAGGCCGCCGGTTCGAGCGGGCCAGCGATGACTTCCGACCAGGCTGAAGCGCTCGCTCAGGTGCTTGCGGCCGCGCCAGGTGAGCAGCTGCTGCTGCACGGCGTGACCGGCTCAGGCAAAACCGAGGTCTACCTACAGGCCGCGGCTGAGGTCTTAAAGGACGGAAAGACGGTGCTAGTGCTGGTGCCGGAGATCGCGCTGACGCCGCAGATCATCTCGCGCTTCGTTGAGCGCTTCGGTGAGACCGTCGCCGTGATTCATTCGAAGCTCACTCCAGGCGAGCGCTTCGACGAATGGATGCGACTTCGCACCGGCGAAGCGCGAATCTGCATCGGCGCACGCTCAGCTGTCTTTGCGCCGATCAGCGATATCGGGCTGATCATCGTTGATGAGGAACACGACAGCAGCTACAAAAACGAAGGCGATCCGCGCTACGACGCGCGCCACGTCGCGGCCCGGCGCGCCGAAGACCACGGCGCTCTGCTGGTCGCCGGAAGCGCCACGCCGCGAGCAGAGAGCTGGCAGCGGCTGCGCCGCTTAAGCCTGCCTAAGCGCGTCGATCAGATGCCGCTGCCGGAGGTTGAAATCATCGACCTGCGTGGCGCCGCGGGCGCGCTCCACCCCGACACCTTCCAAGCGCTGGTCGACTCGCGCAAATCGATCGTGCTGTTAAATCGGCGCGGTTGGTCGAACTACCTCAGCTGTTCGAGCTGTGGTCACGCTTGGGAGTGCCCGCAGTGCGATGTGACACTGGTCCTTCACCGCGCGAGCGGTTCGATCTCGTGCCACCATTGCGGCCACCGCGAGCGGGTGCCGGAGTGCTGCCCGGAGTGTGGCTCGGTTTCGATCGCGCGCCATGGGACCGGAACCGAACGGCTCGAAACAGAGCTGCCAGGCACGGTCTTTCGCCTTGACGGTGATGCCGCCGATGCCGGCGCTGTGCTGCGGGCCTTCGAGCAGGCAGAGGAGGGCATTCTGCTCGGCACGCAGGTCGTGGCTAAAGGGCACGATTTCCCTGACGTCGAGCTTGGCGTCGTGGTTGACGCCGATCAGACGCTGCGTTTCCCTGACTTCCGCGCTGAGGAGCGAACCTTCTCGCTCGTGACGCAGCTAGCGGGCCGCAGCGGGCGTGGCAGCGAGCGGGGAAGGGTCATCGTCCAGACGCTTAACCCGGACGCGCCAGCGCTCGTCCTAGCCGCCCAGCACGACGCGCCTGCATTCCTCGAAGAAGAGCTCGCCCGCCGTGAAGCGCTGCGCTACCCGCCGTTCTCGACCTTGATCCGGATCGTCTGCGCCTCAGCCCAGCCGGGAGCGGCGCAGGAGGCTGCCAGCCAGCTTCAAGAGGCGCTTCCCGGCTCGCTTGGGCCAGCGCCGCTATTTCGCTTGCGCGGCCGCGAACGCTCGCAGGTCGTGGTCAAGGCCGAGGACCGTCAAGCCGCCGTCGCGGCAATCAACATCGCCGTCGGGCGAGTCGCCAAGGGCGCCGGGCGCAAGTCGGTCTCAATCTCGGTCGACGTTGAGCCGCAGTAGCGCCCTGCCCGCCGTCTAGAATCTGCTCCCTGCCAATGACCGAAGAGAGCCAGACAGAAGCCGAAGAGCTGCGCCGCGAGCCACCCGAGCTCGATCCCGAGATGCTCGCCCGCCGCGAGGCAGCGCTCCGCCACGTACGCAAGTTCGGCGATCCGGTGCTGAAATCGCGTGCCGCCGTAGTCGAAACCTTCGATGATGGTTTACGGGCCGAGGTTGAGCGGATGGGGCTGCTGATGGACGATGCCGTCGGCGTTGGGCTGGCGGCAAACCAGGTTGGGCTGCTACGCCGATTCTTCGTCTACCGCGTATCCGATGACGGGCCACTGCAGGTGCTCGTCAACCCAGTCATCGAATGGAGCTCGGTTGACGAAGAGACCTTCGAGGAGGGCTGCCTCAGCTTGCCGCAGGTCGTCGTCGAAGTGACGCGGCCGGCTCAGGTTCGGGTCAGTGCGCAGGACCCATTCGGCGAGCCAGTAACACTCGAAGCCGACGGGCTCGAGGCCCGCGTGATTCAACACGAGCTCGATCATCTAGATGGCGTCTTGATCATTGACCGCACTACGCGAGGTCAGCGGCGCGAGGCGATGCGCAGCCTGCGTGAGCTCGGCGCAGGCTTCTAGGGGAGCAGCGGTGCGCACCGTCTATCTCGGCACGGCGCAGTTCGCGGCAGCGCTACTGCGCCACCTAGTTGCCTCCGGGACGGTGCCGGAGCTGGTAGTCACGCGGCCCGACCGCCCCGCAGGGCGCGGCCGCAAGTTGACCGCGCCGCCGGTCGCCGACACGGCGCGCGAACTTGGCATTCCTGTCGCTCAGCCGGAGGACGTCAACGACGAAGCAGGGCGTCAGCTGATTGCCGAGGCAGCGCCCGAGGCGCTCTTGGTTTGTGCCTACGGAGCACTGATTCGCGAGCCATTGCTTTCTAGCTACGAGATTCTTAATGTCCATCCCTCATTGCTGCCGCGTTGGCGCGGAGCTGCGCCGATCGAGCGCGCGATCATCGCCGGCGATAGCGAAACGGGAGTGTCGATAATGCGACTGGTCGAAGGGCTTGACTGCGGGCCGGTCTGCGCCGCCGTGCGCGAGCCGATCTCTTCCAACGACACGTTTGCAACGCTCAGCGATCGGCTCGAACTTCGTAGCGCCGATCTCTTGAATGAGGTTCTCAAGAGCCCACGAGCGTTCGTTGAGCAGGATGAATCGGCTGCGAACTACGCCGAAAAGATTGTCGCCGCTGACCGAATCCTCGACCCCAGCAGCAGCGCCGCTGAGCAGGATCGCGTTGTACGAGCGCTCTCACCCCACATCGGCGCGCGAGCCGAGCTTGAAGACGGAACGATGCTCGGAGTGCGCAGCGCCCACCTCGACGGTGATCGACTGATCTATGACGAAGTAGTGCCGCCGGGCTCGCGCGCGATGAGCTGGGAAGAGTTCCAGCGCGGTCGCGGCGAATGACGGCTTTCGCAATTCCGGGGCGCGGCGTTCTATTGTCAGATCGATGGTGGA
>JBIHZY010000033.1:0-12142 GCA_044240185.1 Solirubrobacteraceae bacterium | reverse complement strand
TGCTGCGCGGCGAGATGTCGTTCGTCGGGCCACGGCCGCTGCCGCAGCGCGATTACGCACGGCTTGAGGATTGGCACCGCCGCCGCTACCTCGTGCTGCCGGGGATGACCGGCCTTTGGCAGGTATCGGGTCGCTCCGAGCTGAACTTCGATGACCTCGTAAATCTCGACTTCCTTTACATCGAGCGTTGGTCGCTGGCGCTTGACCTCAGCATCCTTGTGCAGACGATCCCGGCCGTCCTGCGCCGCCGCGGCGCCTTTTAGGTGGCCAGCTGGCACGAAGAGGTTTGGGCAGCGGTCCCGCCCGATGCGCTGCCGGAGCGCTTTGAGCAGCGCCGCGAGCTGCTGCTGGCAGATGTAATCGCGGGGCAGCGGGTGCTTGACCTTGGCTGCGGCGATGGCCGCTTCAGTGCTGCGCTGGTCGGTGCTGGGGCGAGCGTTGTTGGCGTGGACGCCGCTGCTGAGGCCTTGCGACGCGCGCGTGAGCACGCCCCCGAGGCGGAGTTCGTTCAGGCTGACGAGGGCGCTCCGCTTCCGTTTGCGGATCACTCATTTGATCTTGTCTGGTGCGGTGAGACGCTCGAGCACGTGGTTGACGTGGCGCTGCTGCTCGGCGAGGTGCGGCGCGTGCTGCGCCCTGGGGCGATGCTGCTGGCGACGACGCCAAACCACGCGCGGCTGCGAGTCGCCGGTGAGGCACTGGCTGGCCGGCCGCTGGAGCGTCGGCTGGACCCCCGCGCTGACCATCTGCGCTTCTTCACCGCGCACACTCTGCGTGAGCTGCTTAGCGGCGCCGGGTTTGCGCAGGTCAGTGTGGTCGCCGTTGACGGCCCGCCGCTGCTGCGCCGCTCGCTGATCGCTCGCGCACGCTGAAGCTCAGTTCTTCTTGTTTCTCTTTGCCTTCTTCTCTTCGGCGCGCTCGACGGCGCGGTAGGCCAGCAGGTAAGTCGCCCTCACCTTTAGCGCGCGCGGGTTAAGGGCGATCGCGGCCTTGATGTCGCGCATCGCGCCGGCCGGGTCGTCCTGCTCGTTGAGGCGGAACTGAGCGAGTGCAATCCAACCGGCGATCACCGACGGGCGGCGCTGAACAGCGCTCTCAAGCGTGGCCTCGGCGGCGGGCAGCTCGCCGGCGGCGGTCTGCGCGCCGGCCAACGTATAGAGCGGGACGTTTGAGAACGGGTTAGTGCTTTCGGCCTCGCGCGCTAGATCCTGCGCCTGCGCGTTATTGCCTGAAGTGAGTGCTTCGAGCGCTGCATCGCTCTGGTTGATTGACTGCTGTGGCAGCGTCACCGCCCACGCGCCGACTATTGCGATCGCGACCACGAGAGCTGCAGCGCCCGCCCGCCAGCGGTTCTTGATGCCGCCCCGCAGCCGCTCACGGAGGTTGCCGGTGGGCTCGATGCTCTCGCTGAGAGGACCGCGCGCCGCGAGCCAGCCGGCGGCAAAGAGCGCTGGTACGACAGTTCCTGGGATCAGCCAGGTCCAGTCGACGAGCGAATTAACGCCGAAGACGACGACTACGGCCGCCAGCGCGAGCATTCCGAACCGCTCATCGCTCCACTCAGGCCGCTGCGGCCCGCGCCAAGGGCCGGTTGCACGCCACGTGCCAGCCAGCCAGGCGGCCAGTAGCGCGAGCGTCACGGCCAGCCCCACGACGCCAAGGTCGGCAGCAGTTTGGACGAGGAATCCGTGCGCCTGCAGCACGTCAAGGTCGTCTTCGCGGACGATCAGTCGCGCTGCCGTGTAGCCGCCGGCGCCAACACCGATGACTGGCTTCGCCTTGAAGATCGTGATCGCGTCGCGCCAGTAACGGGCACGCGCGCTACCGATCGCCGTCAGTCGCGCAGGGTCGTTGCGCGGCTGCTCGGCGTTCGGGTCGGTCAGGCTCTTCCAGCCGCTGGAGAGACTGCCGCCGAAGCCCTTCTCTGAGGTCGCGAGCACGGCCGCTAGTGCGATCGGTGTGAGCGCGAGGAGGATCAGCATCAGTGCGCCCCACGTGCGCGTTGTCTTCTCGGGCCATCGGCGCCGTTCACGAAGCCAAGTTGCGGTGAGGCCGATGATCAGCAGGATCACCGTCAGCGCCAGCAGTCCTACGCCCAGCTCGGTGCCGGCGTTGCTGCGCAGCGGCAGTTCAATCCGGTCGGCGCTGAGTCCGCTCTGGCCGAATGCCCAAACGCCGAGCAGCGCGCCGAAGCCGATCCCAGCAATCAGCACAGTCGCCGAACGCAGCCGCAGCGGAACGAGAATCAGCCAGAAGGCGAGGCCGATTGCGGCCGCCAGCAGCGAGCCGCGCGAGTAGGCCAGCATCAGCGCGACGACGAGAATGCCGACAACCGGGTAGGCGAGCACAGCGGCGGCGGCGTGGCCTTCGCGGCGCGCTCCTAGCCAAACGGCGGCGGGCAGCCCTAGCGCGGCGGTCAGGCCGACGGCGTTCCAGTAGCCGAAAGGTTCGCGCAGGCGGCCATAGGTTTCGTTTTCAGCTAGCCAGGCCGGGAAGACTTTTGTCAGCAGCGCATAGAGGCTGATCGCGAAGCTCGCAATCAGCAGGCCGCCAAGCAGCGAGCGCCACTGGCCGGGGGCGAGGCGGACCAGCGCGGCGCCGATCACAAAGGCCGCCAGCAGCGCGAAGGTGCGGTTCGTCTCGAGCCAAGCGACGGATGGGTCGATCGCCCAAACGATTGAGGCCCCGGTGATGAAGACGAGCAGCGTGAAGAAGCCAATCGATGCCAGCCCCCACGGTTTGCGCGCGCTGGCGCTGGCGAGCAGCGAGAGCGCGCCGAGGATTCCGCCCAGCGCGATCAGAAATACCTCGACGTGGGTGAGCGTTTTCAGCTGCAGGCCACCGCTGGCGTGGAAGCTCAGTGAGCAGAAGATCGCGGCGAAGGCCAGCGTCAGCAGCATGGGGCCAAGCGACGCCCAGCGGCCTGGGGCGCCGCTAGTCGTCTGGGCTGCCAGCGGCTCAGCGGCTGGCGTAGTAATTGCGGACACGAGGGATTAGGACGGCGCCGAGCGCTACAGCTGAGCCCGCGCCGAGTAGCACGAGCATGATTTTTAGTGAGAATGGGAGTTTGTTCAGGGCAGCAGTTGCTGTGGCAGCCGTGCCAAAGGCTGCTGGGTCTACGGTCACGTCGCCGACCTGGGCCTTCGTAGCTTTCGAGACTTGCTTAACGGCGGTCGCGATCGCTTGCTGTTCTTCTGGGGTCACTGTCGCGAGGACCGTGTCGGCCTGGAATTGGGATGTTGCGGTTGAACCTGTAGCGGCGGTTAGCTGCGCAGCTTCGAGAATCGCACGGCAATTTGAGTACTGGTCGGCGTCTGCGGGAATGTTCGCGAGCGCCTCTTTGAACTCGGTCTGGGTGAAGGTCCCGGTCACTTGGCCCTTCTCGCCGCAGGCCTGCTGCAGCAGGTCCTCCCAGCTAGCGAGCGCGGCGCTAGGCGCCAAAAACCCTGCGAAGAGCGTTAAGGCGATCAGGCCCGCCGGCAGTGATGTCGTCTTTAGCGCGCGTTTCATGGCTGGAGGGCGGGCGACTGAACCAAGCTTCGGCGCAGTTGCAACAAAAGTAAACGCTAGCAGGCGCTTCGCCCGGCTGAGACGCTTTCCAGCGCCGCCGAGCAGCCCGCCGCCCAGGCCTGGTAGTCGTAGCTGGAGGCGGCCTCAAGCCCCGCTGCCGCGAGCTTTTCGCGCAGCGTTGGGTCGCGCTCAAGGCTTTGGATTGCCGCTGCCAGCGCGGCCTCGTCGCCGGCGGCGGAGATCAGCCCCGTCACGCCGTCACTGACGAGCCCTCCGGCGGCGGCACCGACCGCGTCGCTGGCGATTACCGCCGTGCCCTGGAGCATCGCTTCGTTGACGACCAGCCCCCACGGTTCGCGGAAGGCCCGCGTTGCCAGCGAGGGAACGAGCCAGATGTCGGCTGCTGCGTAGAGGTCGCGCATCTGCCCTGAGCTGAGCTTTCCGACCGAGCGGATCGAAGGCTGGTCGGCGCGCCCAACATCGTCGTCACCGGCGATCACCAGGATCGCGCCGTGGGATGCCAGCGCGCAGCGCTGCCAGGCCCCTATCGCTACGCCTACACCCTTGTCCACTCCGCTGCGCCCAGCCACACCAACAACGAGCGACGGCTCACCGAGCTGCTGGCGCCAGGCGGCGGCGCGCCCCGGCTGGCTCCAGAACTGAAGATCGACGGGCTGCGGAGCAATGTGGACATTCTTCGCCCCGTGGCCCTTGACGTAGTCGGCTACGTGCGGGCCGTAGGCGATCACGGCGTCGGCATGGGATTCGATCCAGCGCACCAGCGGCGCCGCGGCAAGGTGTGCGGGCGTAGCGACTTGGTGCCAAATCCCGGTCCAGTAGATGAACGGCACGCCGGCGCGGCGCGCTCCTAGATGGGCGGCAGGCAGCGCTACGCGCCCGGCGCTGGTTGCGATAACCGCGCGGTAGCGGCCGCTGGCGGCGAGGCGGTAGATCCCCGCCTGGCTCGAGCGGATGAAAGGAACGCCCGGGTCTTCGAGGCCGGCGCTGCCGTGGTGCTGCTTGCCGTCGTAGATCGCGACTTTGATTCCCTCAGCCTTGTTCAGCTCGGCCAGCGCGCCTGCGCGGTCGGGTGGAACTTGGTTTGTAACCAGAAGCACCGGCTTGGTCATCGCGCGAGCGCCTTCTCGTATGCGGCGACGGTCGCTTTGCCGCATGCCTGCCAGCTGAACTCGCGCTCAACGGTGGCACGCGCGTGGTTTCCAAGGTCGGCGGTCAAGGCCGGGTCATCAAGCATCTCGCCGAGCCTTTCCGCGAGTCGCTCAACGTCTGCCGGCGGAACGATTCGCATTCCCTGCCCGTAGAGACGGATCTCAAACGGCCCCGGCTCACCAACCGAGCCGATCGCCGGCAACCAACCTGCCATAGCTTCGATGTAGGCGACGCCAAAGGCCTCGTCGACGCTTGGCATCACGAAGATTGAGCAGCGGCGCGCTCGCCGAACCGCCTCTTCGTTGCTGAGCTGGCCTGCGAACTCGACGCGCTCGCTGAGTCCCAGCGAGTCGACCAGCTGCTCAAGGTTGGCTCGCTCCGGCCCGTCGCCGATGATCAGGTAACGCAGATCGGGGAAGCGATCGCGCAGCACCCAGAGCGCGCGCAGCACGTCGGCGTGGCGCTTGCGCGTCGCCAAGTGGGCGACCGTGACGAGCGTCGGATGCTCAGGCCGGGGTGCGCGGCTTTCAGGCAGGTCGGTGCCGAGGTGGACGACCTCGCAGCGCTCAGCGCCAAGCTGCGCGCAGTCATCGGCGATCCCCGCGCTGTTCGCAATCACCAGCCTTGATTGCCTAAACGCGCGCTCAATCGCGGCGCGCCCCTCGGAGAAGCGCGGGGCGGTGTAGTAGAGGTCGGCTCCGTGAACGGATACCACGAGCGGATCGGTTAAACCGGCTGTTAGTACCGCGTCGGCGGCTGGGACGGCGTTGTGGGCGTGGATTAGATCGAACGCGAATTCCTCGCGCAGCTTCGCTAGTGCGCGTCCAAGAGGTTTCGCTGCCCAGCTTCCCCAAGATCCATACGAGCGGCCCATCGGAGGCGAGGCGTAGCGGACGTAATCAATCTCTACTCCGTCGATCTGTGAGCGCGAAGGATGGCGGGCCAACTTCAGCGCTGCTCCTGGGCGGCGCAGCATCGGCGTTGCCGCTGGCGGCACAACACGGTTCAAAACGACGACACGAACCTCAGCCCCAGCGGCGATCGCGGCCTGCGCTTGGCGGTGAGCCCAGATGCCGAGCACCGGGTCGTGTGCGCGCGGGTAGAACTCGGTGACGACGGCAACCTTCATCGCTGAATTCCCACCGTGCGGATTTCGTCGCGGCTTAGGTAGGGCCTGCCACGGAGGAACTCCTGCGCCTCTGCGATCGCATCTTCACGCGGGTAATCGGCGGCGACCGGTCGAAGCGTGTGGCCAACTGGGGTGGCGTCAACGATCCCGATCGGCCAGCCGCGCTGCGCGGCAATCGCGGCCCAATGCGCGTCAAGCCCCCACCCGGTGCGCAGGTTCGGGAATGGGATCAGCACTTCGGCTGCGGCCGGCGTGAAGGCCGTCACCGGGCCGATCTCAACAAAGGTCGTGCGGCGCGAGCGCACGCCGCGCTGGCGGCGCGTGATCGGCCATGCGGCGTGGGAGTGAAGGCGGTGCGCAGGCTGGACGATCTGCAGCCCGGCCGCTTCGGCGGCGAAGAGGAACGAATCAAGGAAGCCTGTTGATAGGTCAACGTCGTCGTCGAGCACAACGATCCAGTCGTACGCGGGTTTGTCGGCTGCTTCGATCAGCGCGTTGAGGTTCTCGAACTTTCCTGCCCCCGCGGCGGCGGCGACGCGCAGCTCAACGTTGTGCTGCGAGCGGCCAAGTTCGGCGCGCTGCTCGGTAAGCAGAGACGGGCCTTGTTCGCTGGCGATTGTCAGCACAAGCACGCTGCGCTGAGGCAACGACGCAGCGGCGCGCTGGAGCGCCCGGCGCGAGCGCGTTTCGCGAAGGTCTGCCGCGCGGTCGGCGAGCGCCAGCAGCTTTGCGCGGCGGCCAGAGACTTGCCCGCCACTGCCGGACATGAAGTCATTTACGCCGCTGATGACCGGCGCGCCGCTGAGTGGCTTGCGCGAAATCGTTGATTCGATCCGCCCCCAGCTGTGCGCGGCGGTGACCGGACCCATCGAGCAGAGTCGGCGCGGCCCATGCCAGAGGCAGCCGGCGAAGACGCGAATCTCACCCCAGATTGATGGTGCGGTTCCGCGAGCTTCATCAAACCTTCGCGCCACGCGACCGCGCCCGCGAGCGGCGTTGCAGAGTGAGCTGAGCCGTGAATCCTCGCCGCAGCGAACATGATCGACGGCCGCGGCGGCGAGGTAGCGGATTCGCCCGCCGCGCGCTCGCCAGCGCTCTTCCCACTCCTGTTCATCACCGCCAACAGGTAACAGCGGATCAAACAGGCCAACGGCCTCAAAAGCGCTGCGGCGGATCATCATGTTCGAGCCCCAGGCGTAAACGCAGTCGGCGTCGCTCGGCCCTAGCTCGGTCGTCGTGATCGGCCAGCCTTCGCGGCCGCAGGCGCGAAAGCTGTGGTCCTCAATCTTTGCGTGGATTGGGCCGCAAAACACTCCCACCTGCTCGGGCTGCTCGGCGGCGCCTTCGAGCAGCGCCAGCAGCCAGCCAGCATGAACCTCAACGTCGTCGTCGGTGAAGATCAGCAGCTCAGCGCCGCTCGCGCCAACGCCTCGGTTGCGCGCCGCGTTGAGGCCATCACCGGCGCCTTCACCGATGTAGCTGGCTCCGTGCGCCTCGGCGACCGTGCGGGTTGAGATCTCCGGCCCATCGTCAACAACGATCACTTCGACGCCAAGCGCGGCGGCCTGAGGCACGATCGAGGCCAGCGCGCGCTCAAGGTATTGCGGGCGCCCGCGGGTCGGGACGATGATTGCGGCTTGCGGCAACATGGCCGTTTGACGCTAGCGTGGCCGGGCGTCGTGATCCTTCTTATTCACAACCAATACCGCACGCTTGGCGGCGAAGAACGGGTTGTTGACGACCTTTCACGGCTAATTCCCGAGTATTTGGGTGAAGAGGTCGAACTATTGGAGCGCCTCAGCAACGCTCTTTCGGGCGGCAAAGCGGCATTGGCGCTAGCCCGCGGCGGTCTTGATCCCGCCGAAGTCGCGGACGCGGTCACGCGCACCGGCGCCCGCGTAGTCCATGGCCACAACCTGCTGCCGGCCTTCGGCTGGCGCGCTCTCGCCGCCGCGCGCAAGGCCGGCGCGAGGACTGTTCTCTCGCTCCACCAGTACCGCCTCGTCTGCGCCGCCGGCACCTGCCTTGACCCGGCCGGCAACGACTGCACCCGCTGCCATGGCCGCGACACGCGCCCGGGTGTGCGACTCAACTGCCGCGGCGGCTCGCGCGCTGAGGCCGCCGTCTACGCCGGTTCGCTCAGCGCTTGGTCGGCGCGGATGGTCGCTGAGGCAGATGTCGTTTTGGTCGCCAACCAGACGACGTTGAACCGTTTGAACGAACTCGGAGCGCCAATAGAGGGCGCTCGCGTCGAGGTAATCCCGTACCCGGTCGCCGCCGCCAAGCAACTCGCCACGCCGCAGAGCGGTGAGTACGCGATCTGTTCGGCCAGGCTTTCGGCCGACAAGGGCGTTGACGTTGCGATCGACGCCTGCGCTCGCGCCGATCGTCCGCTTGTCATCACCGGCCACGGCCCCGACGAGGCGGCGCTACGCGCGCAGGCTTCGCGGCTCGGCGCAGACGTCACGTTCGCTGGCCGCGTCCCTGACGACGAGCTGGCGCGGCTGCGCGCCGGTGCTGCACTGGCAGTCGTCCCCTCGCGCTTCGCTGAAACTTTCGGCCTCTCGGCCGCAGAGGCGATGGCGGCGGCGCTGCCGGTCGCGGCGACCAGTGCCGGCGCGCTCGTCGAGCTGCTCCCGGCAGAGGATCTTTCAGTCCCCGGCAGCGTGGAATCGCTCACGGCCTCAATCGAGCAGCTCTGGGGCGACTCAGCCCGCGGCGCCTCCAACGCCGCACGGATAGAAGGGATCGCTTCTCCTGCCGTCGTCGCAAGCAAACTCGCCGCCGTCTACGACGGTTAGAAGCGCGTACGATCAGCCGATGCGGGCACTGGTAACAGGAGGGGCAGGCTTCATCGGTTCGAACGTCGTTGACGCGCTGCTCGCGCGGGGCGACGAGGTCGCCGTCGTTGACGACCTCTCAACTGGGCGGATCGAGAACCTTGAAGCGGCGCTCGTGGCCGGCGCGACGTTCCACCAGCTCGACATCCGCGACGCCGATGCGGTCAACGCCGCCTTTGAAGCTGCCCGCCCCGAAGTCGTCTTTCACTTAGCTGCGCAGATGGACGTGCGTCGTTCGCTCGCCGACCCGGCCTTCGACGCCTCCGTAAACATCGTTGGCACGATCAACGTGCTCGAGGCGGTGCACGCAAGCGGCGCGCGGCGGCTGATCAACACTTCAACTGGCGGCGCGATCTACGGCGAGACCGAAGTGATGCCAACGCCGGAGACGGTCGCGGCGGCACCCGTCTCCGCTTACGGCCAGAGCAAGCAGTGCGCCGAGCTCTACTGCACCTGGGCCGGCCGCGCGCGCGGGCTTGAAACGGTGACGCTGCGCTACGGCAACGTCTATGGCCCACGGCAAGACCCGGGCAGCGAGGCCGGCGTGATCGCGATCTTCGCTGGCCGGCTGATTAGCGGCGAGCAGCCAACCGTCTTCGGTGACGGCAGCGCGCGCCGCGACTACACCTTCGTGACCGACATCGTCGCCGCCAACCTGCTCGCCGCCGCGCAGTCAATACCCGGCGGTCCGTACAACATCGGCACCGGAATCGATTCAAGCGTGCTTGAGCTAATCGAAGCGATCGACGCCGCCGCCGCGCCCGGCGAAGCGCCGCTGAACCCGGAGTTTGCTGACGCCCGCGAAGGCGAGCTTCAGCGCAGCTCGCTCGACGTCTCGCTCGCCCGCGACGAGCTCGGCTTCAGCGCCGCAACAGATCTAAAGAGCGGCGTCGCCGCGACGGTCGAAGCGTTGCGGAGCGGTAGTTAGCGCTGCGCTCGCAGCTGACGCATGAATTGTGAGATGAAGCGCGGGTTGTAGACCAAGTAGCGCCGCCAGAGCCGTCGCGGCTCTTGGATCAGGCGGAATAGCCACTCCAGTCCCGCCTCCTGCATGATCGTCGGCGCTTGAGGGATCAATCCCGCGTGAAAATCAAACGCCGCGCCGACGCCGACAAGAACCGGGGCGTCAAGGCGTGAGCGCATCCTCGCCATCCAAAGCTCTTGTCTCGGTTGGCCGGTTCCGACCCAGACGATTTCGGCGCCGCTGGAGTTGATCTTCTCGATTGAGGAAGCCTCCTCGTCAGCGGTTGCGGGGCGAAACGGGACTGCCTCGGCTCCAACAATGTTCAGTCCTGGGAAGCGCGATTCAAGCGTTGTTTGCAGCAGTTCCAACGCGGCGGTGTCACGGCCGCCAAAGAGGTAGATCGGCGCACCGGTTTCGGATGCCCGTCGACAGGCTTCGATCATCAGATCGGGCCCGTAGACGCGGCTTGCGCCCTTGCCACCTAGTGCGCTGGACGACCATACGAGAGGCTGGCCGTCCGGTACTACAAAATCAGCTCCGTTAACTGCGGTGGCTAGCTCGGCATCATCCTGAACCAGCATCACCAAGTGAACTGGAGCCACGCAGATGTAACCGCGGTGGTCGGCAGCAATTGCATCGTCGATCCAATCGAGCACTTGGCGATAGTTGGTAAGCGTGATCGGCACGCCGAGAATCTCGACGACCTCCGCACGCAGCTCAGGTCGCTTGTCGCCCGCGCGGCTTGTCTGGTTCGTCGACTTGGCCATCAATGCAAGTATCGCAGCGGCCGATCGATCCCGCACGATCGCGGGCAGGCGCTCTAGGCTGCCGTCAATGGCGCGCGCACTAATCACCGGGATCGCTGGGCAGGACGGCTCGTATCTGGCTGAGCGCCTACTCGCCGACGGCTACGACGTTGTCGGCTTCGACCTGGCGGCAAGCGCATCTGAGGCGCGCAACCTGGTCGGGATTGCTGACCAGATCGAATACATCGCAGGCGATCTGCTTGACGTGGGTTCGTTGCGCAGCGCAATTGCCGCCAGCGAAGCCGATCAGATTTACCACCTCGCAGCACCAACATTTGTTCCCGATTCGTGGGATGACCCGAGCGCAACGATGGCAGCGATCGTTGGCTCGACGTCCGAGATCCTTGCCGCCGCACTCGAGGCGACGGCGCGGCCGAAGGTTTGGGTCTCCGCATCAGCCGAGGTCTTCGGCGACACAGATACCAGCCCGCAGAACGAGGATTCAGCGATGCGACCGCGATCGCCCTACGGGGTAGCCAAGCTCGCCGCGCTCGGGCTCGTTAGAACGATGCGCGAGCACCACGGCCTCTTCGCCTGCGGTGGGATTCTTTACAACCACGAGTCGCCACGCCGGCCGCCGCAGTTCCTGCCGCGCAAGGTGACGCGCGCCGCCGCGGCGATAGCTCTTGGCCAGCAAGATGAGCTGGCTCTAGGTGACCTCACTGCAGTGCGTGACTGGTCGGACGCCCGCGACATCGTCAGCGCAATCGTGCTCGCGATGCGCGCCGAGCGGCCGGGCGATTACGTGCTCGCGAGCGGCCAGGGGCGCAGCGTCGACCAGCTCGTCGAGGCCGCCTTCAGCGCAGCCGGGATTGGCGATCGGATCGAAGCCAGCATTCGCGTTGACCCGGCCTTCGTGCGTCCGCCGGAGCCAATCGCCCCGATTGGCGACCCGTCGCGCGCCGAGCAAGAGCTCGGTTGGAAGCGACAGATCAGTTTCGAGCAGATGATCGGCGAAATGGTCGAGGCCGACCTCGCCGAGCTGCGTTCTGCTCCTACGGCATAACTGCAGGTATGCTGCGACGATGCCAGAGGCCGATCCATCAACTGTCGTAGCGGCCTTTGAACGCGCTCAGGAGCGCCTTCGCGAAGGTATTTCTCCCGGCGATGGCAGCCGCTTTGGCCGCGCCGGCAGGCTGGTGCACAGTGCGATCTTCAGGGTTCTGCGCCCATATACCGCCGCGCAGCTTGACCTGCAGCGTGACGTTCTAACAGAGCTGCGCGCAGGGGTCCTTGGCGGGGATCCAGCTGGCGAGGGACGATTTCCGGAGCCGGTCGAGTTGGAGCGACGTGACGCTGAGAACATGCACCGGCTGCTCGCCGCTGTGCTGAAGGCCGACTCAAACGTGATTGACATCGGTGCTCACGGCGGCGCCTTCCTGCGTGAAGCAATCAGTTTTTCCCCCGACGGTCAACACATCGCGCTGGAGCCGCTACCGCACCTAGCTGCGCGTCTGGAAGAGGACTTCCCGCAAGTAGATGTGTACTGCACGGCGGCGTCCGATCGGGTAGGGACGGCGAGCTTCTTTCACGCAGTTGACGTTGAGCCGTGGAGTGGTCTCAAATCGCGACCGCTGCCTGACGGCAAGGACCCTGTGACGGAAGAGATCGAGGTCACGCTGACGCCGATCGATCAGCTCTTGCCAGAGGGTTACCGCGTAGATCTAGTGAAGATCGACGTTGAAGGCGCTGAGGAGCAGGTTCTACTGGGCGCGAAGACGAC
>JBIHZY010000172.1:0-3498 GCA_044240185.1 Solirubrobacteraceae bacterium | reverse complement strand
GCACTTCCCAGCCGAGAGCTGCGAGCTGATCGCGCAATGAATCTGCCTGCTCCCAGTCCTTCGCGGCGCGCGCCGCCTCGCGTGCGGCGAGCAGCTCAAGCGCTGCAGCGTCGGGCTCGGCGGCGTTGGCGTCGGGCAGCAGCAGTGTTTCGAGCCCGAGCACTGTCAGCATCTGGACGAGGTCGTCGTTGCCGGCGCCGGGGTGGGCCGCTACGTCGGAAAGCCAGCCGTGCATTGCTGCCAGCGCGCGCGGCGTATTGAAGTCGTCTGCCAGCGCGGCAAAGAACTGCTCGCGGTGGGCGGAAAGCTCCGCGGGCGAGTGGCCATCGCTGAGCTGCGCTGCTGCGGCGCGGATCCTCCGCGCGCTTGTCTGCGCCTGCTCAAGGCTCTGGTCGGAGAAGAGCAGCGGCTGGCGGTAATGACCGGAGACGAAGAAAAGAACCAGTGCGTCGCGCCCCCAGCGTTCCAGCACGCTGGCCAAAGACTCGATGTTTCCAACGCTCTTGGCCATCTTTTCGCCATCTAGCTGCAGCATTCCGTTGTGCATCCAGATCTGAGCCAACTCCTGCCCACGCGCCATCCGCGTCTGCGCAGCCTCGTTCTCGTGGTGCGGGAAGACGAGATCGTTGCCGCCGCCGTGAATGTCGAAGCCAACGCCGAGAATCTCCTCGGCCATCGCAGAGCACTCAATGTGCCAGCCAGGGCGCCCACGGCCCCAGGGCGCGTCCCATGCGGTGTCCTCGCCCGGCTTCTGTGACTTCCAGAGCGCAAAGTCGAGCGGATCCTGCTTCAACTTCGCTCCCTCTCCCCCTTCGCCTTGATCGAGCGCGTCGAGTGAGCGGTGTGAAAGCTCGCCGTAAGCGGCGTCGGAGCGGACGCGGAAGTAGACGTCGCCTTCGGCCGCGTAGGCCGCGTCACGCTCAATCAGCGCGCTGATCAGGTCGATGATCGGACCGATCGTCTCGGTCGCCAGCGGCTCCGAATCGGGGCGGCCGAGACCGAGGCCGTCGGTATCGGCGATGTAGGCGGCAGCCATCTCGCTTGCGAGCAGCGCGCTGGCCTGTGGCGGCTCGCTGGCGTTGGCGGCGTCGTAGATCTTGTCGTTGACGTCGGTGATGTTGGCGACGAAGGTCACCTCGTAACCCTCGCGGGCAAGAAAGCGCTTCAACAACGAATAGACGACGAAGGGGCGGGCGTTGCCGACGTGAATGCGCCCGTAGACGGTTGGCCCGCAGGCGTAGATCGAAACTTTGCCGGGATCACGCGGCTCGAGCGTGACTAGCTCAGCACGGCGCGTGTCGTAGATCTGGATCGGGCGCACAGCGGCAATCTACGCCAGCGGCTAGGCCGAGCGCAGCGTGGCAACGGCAACTGCGCCGGCGCCCTCGCCGCGACCGAATGCGCCGATCTGCTCTGCCGTCGTCGCCTTAACGTTCACGCGCGCTGAATCGATCCCCAGAGCGCCGGAGATCCGCTCGACGATTGCTTCGCGCTGGGGGCCGATTTTCGGCTGCTCAATAATTACCGTCGCGTCAACGTTGACGACCTCAAAGCCAGCGCCAACGAGCATTCCGGCGACCTTGCTCAAGAGCTCGATTGAATCCGCTCCGCGCCAGCGCTCATCGCTATCGGGGAAGTGAGTGCCGATGTCGCCAAGAGCCGCGGCGCCAAGTAGGGCATCGATCACGGCGTGGGTCAGAACATCAGCGTCGGAGTGGCCGTCAAGGCCGATCTCAGACTCAAACTCGACGCCGCCAAGGATCAGCGGCCTGCCGGCAACGAGGCGGTGCGAATCGACTCCGAGCCCGGTGCGCGTTTCAGACACCGGAAGCCCTCATTTCGGCTGGCTCGCGAAGCAGCTGCTCGGCGAGCGCCAAGTCGGCGGCCGTCGTGACCTTGAAGTTTTCGCTCTCGCAGTGAACGAGGCGCACGCGGCCACCGTCGGCCTCAACCAGCATTGCGTCGTCACTGGCGGCAGCCAGCTCAGCTTCAGGGCGGCCCAAAGCGCTCTCCAAAGCCTCACGGCGGAAGACCTGAGGAGTCTGCACAGCCCACAGCTCGGAGCGCGCTGGAGTCTCAAGCACGCCAACGCCGTCGGCCGAGCGCTTGACGGTGTCCTTGACCGGCGCGGCGGCGATAGCCGCGTCCCAGCGACCGTCCTGATCGAGCGCGGCGATGCAAGCCTCAATCAGCTCCGCGCTGACGAGCGGGCGGGCTGCATCGTGGACTACAACGACCTCGGCCCGTGGATCGGCCGCTGCGAGCGCGTTTAAGACCGACTGAGAGCGCGCAGCGCCTCCAACCACGCCAACCGTGCCCTGCGGCGGTTCAAAGCCCTCAGGCAGCGCTACGACGATCTGCTCGACCGCTGCTACTTGGCGCAGCGCATCGATGCTCCAATCGAGCATCGGCCTGCCGGCCAGCGCGACGAACGCCTTAGGTCCCCCAGACCCAAGCCGTTCGCCGCGTCCGGCGGCCACAACGAGCGCGACCGCAGTGGCCGGCATCGCAGAAGGCCGGTTAGGCCTGGACTCCAGCCGACTTAGCGAGCAGCCCGTCGAGGTGCTCCTCAGCCTGCTCCTCATCCATGTCGAGCGCGTACATCAGCTCGGATGAGAGAATCTTCTTGGCCCTCGTGTACATCTGCTTCTCACCGGTTGAGAGGCCCTTCTCGTGCTCGCGGATCGCGAGGTTGCGAACAACCTCGGTCAGCTCGTAAATGTCGCCGGTCTTGATCTTGTCGCGGTTGTGCTTGAAGCGTCGATTCCAGTTCTTCGGCATCTCTGAAACGTCGTCCTGAATTACCGCCAGAACCTTCTTGACCGTCTTCGGATCGATCACGCGGCGTAGCCCTGCGATCGCTGCGTTCTCCGACGGGACCATCACAGTCATGTCGTTGTGGAGGATCTTGATCGTCAGGTAGACGCGCTTCTCCCCCAGCATGTTGCGCGATTCCTTCTTCAGCACCTTGCCGGCGCCGTGGTGCGGGTAGACGACGTTGTCGCCGCACTCGAACTCGATGTGCTCCAGTACGGGCATTTCGAGATCGTCAATTAGCTCTTCATTTGTCTGCGTAATGATGTCCTCCTCGATCAGCGGCTAGGGAGTCATTCCCAGGCCGCACTGTCAACGGGTTAGGTACTGCTAGTTCTGCATGTAGCGATCAACGAGATTGAGCTCCTGCAAGCGGCGCAGCCCCTCGCGGATCTCCTTCGCACGCATTTCGCCAACTCCCTCGATGCTCTCGAGCTGCGCATCGCCGACGGCGAGCAGCTCCTCGAGTCCACCTGTGGCAGCGACGATGTTTGCGACGACCAGCTTCGGCAGTCGCGGAATGAAACCGAGGATCCGGTAGCCGCGCGGCGATACCGGATGGTCGATCGTATTGACCTTGCGGTCGTAGCCGAGCAGCTCTGCGAGGCGGCCGAAGTCGAGCAGATCCTGATGGTCGATCCGGCCGAGCTGTTCTAGCGCTAGGGCAAAGTTGTCGTCGCTCTC
>JBIHZY010000171.1:0-3499 GCA_044240185.1 Solirubrobacteraceae bacterium | reverse complement strand
TGCCGCTCTACACACGCTCGCTGACGGCGGCCGAGTTTGGTTACGCGGAAACGCTGCTAACGCTCGTGATCCTCACCAGCATCCTGCTGCGCGCTGGACTGGGGGAGGCCTTCATCCGTCATTGGCATGAGGCAGGCAGCGACGACGCCCGTAGCCACCTTGTAAGGACGACGAGCGGCTTCGTGCTGATTAGCTCAACGCTGGCCCTGGTTGTTGGCGTTCTGCTCGCCGAGCCACTCTCACAGCTGATTCTTGGCAGTTCCGATGCGCCGCTGATGTCGGCCGGCGTCTTTGGCATCTGGGCCTTCACGAACTTGGAGATGGCCTATGCGCTGCTGCGCGTCAGCGACCGCCGCCGCGCTTATCTGATCGCCTCGTCGACGAATGTGATCCTGACCGTCTCGCTGACCGTCACGCTCGTCGTCTTCTTGGACGAGGGCGCTCGCGGCTATGTGCTCGGCAACTACGTCGCCTCGTCGGTTGTGCTGGTTGGACTTTGGGTTTTCGTGCTGCGCGAGCACATCGGCATCCCCCGCGGGCCGCTGCTGCTCGGGCCGCTGCTGCGCTACGGAGCGCCAACGATCCCAGCCGACGCCGCCGTCTTCCTGCTCAACGTCGTCGACCGCGCCTACCTGCTGCGCGCCGACAGCCCGTCGGCAGCCGGGCTTTACTCGGTGGCCGTAAAGCTGGCGACGGCCGTGATCATCCTCGTCCGCGCCTTCCAGCTAGCTTGGCCGCCGCTTGCCTACTCGATCGTTGACGAGCAACGCGCGCAGCAGGCTTACGCCCGCGTTACGACCGCCTACATGATCGTCAGCTCGTTGCTGGTTGCCGGCTTCACGTTGCTCGGCGCTTGGCTGGTGCGGCTGCTTACAGCGCCGGACTTCTTCGCCGCCAATCAGGCGCTGCCGTGGCTGGCGCTTGGCTGGGCGCTCTACGGGCTCTACCTCGTGCTGGTCACGATCGCTGGACGCGCGAAGGTGACGGTCCGCACGCTGCCAGCCGCCGCTGCCGGGCTCGTTGTCAATGTTGGCCTGCTGATTTGGCTCGTGCCGCCGCTCGGCGTCGTCGGTGCGGCAATCGCGCTCTGCGCCGCCTACGTTGCGATGTTGGTCGTTCTCTTCCTCTTGACGCGCAAAGTTTTCACGGTGCCATTCGAGTGGCGCAAGATCATTCCGCTGGTCGTGATCGTCGCTGCGCTAAGTGTCCTCGGTAACGAGCTGCTGCCCAGCGACGGCCTCGCTGGCTTGCTGGAGCGATCGCTGCTGCTTGCGGCAATCGCCGCCGCGTTGGTCTTGGCTCGAGTCGTGACGGTTGGCGAACTACAGGCGCTTCGCTACAGCCTGCGACCGCCGCGGTTGTAGTCAAGCGCGGCTTCGCGCAGCCCTTCGCCCTGATCGGGGTGGAGTGATGCGCGCGCATGGGCGCGGTAGCGGGCGGCGTTGTGGCCGGGCAGCACGGTCGCTGCGATCGCTCGCAGCGAATACGTCCAGGCCGTCAGCCAGCGCACCAGCGCTGCTGAGATCCGCGAGTGGTGCTTGCGCATGTAGCGGTCACGGTTGCGTGAGAGTTCGACGATCCGCTTCTCCGGCAGCGCGCCGGTCGAGAGTTGCTCGTGGTGGATCGCTTGTGCGCTTGGCACGTAGAGCGTCTGCCAGCCTTCATCGGCGAGCCGCTTGCAGAAGTCAACCTCGTCGGAATAGACGAAGAACTGGGGGTCGAGCCAACCAATCTGTCTGCCTGCCTCGCGGCGCACCAGCAGCGCCGCGCTCTGAGCCCAGTCAACCGGCTTGGTGATCTCGCCGCTGCTCTGAACGGTTGTCCAGTGGTGGATGAAGAGCGCCGATGCCAGCGCTGTCAGCGGCCCGGGGAATCGCCAGGCGCTGGGCTGCGCCTGGCCGTCAGGATTGAGCAACTTGGCGCCTGCTGCGGCCGCTGTGGGATGGTCCTCTAGCGCCGCGTAGAGCGCCTGTGTCGCTCCTGGCAGAAGTTCGGTGTCCTCGTTGCAGAGCAGCGCGTAGCGGCCGCTCGCGCGCTCCAGCAGCATCGAGTCGTTCTCTGCTTTGCCGGCTCGCTGTTCGAGTACGACGAGGTCGTCGACGACCGGATGGTCGCGCGCCGCTCCGGCTGAGCCGTCGGTCGACGAGTTGTCAAGAACAAGCACTTCGGTTGTGATTTTCAGCGCCGCTTGCTCGCGTCCAATCGAGTCGAGCGCGCGCAACAGCAGCTCCCGCTGCTGGGTGTTGACGACGCAATAACTTAGATCGACTTCGGCCACAACTCGTATTGTGCTCCCCAGTGCGTATTCATGTCGTCGACCCGCCGGCTTACACGCCTCCTTACGACCGTGCGCTCAGCGCGGCGTTGGCACGCGCGGGCGCCGACGTAACGCTCTGTAGCGGCCCGTTCAGCTACGGCGATGTCGCTGCCGCAGACGGTTATCAAGTAGATCAGTGCTTCGGCGGGATGCTGCGTGGGCAGCCTGGTTCGAAATTGCGCTCCGCTTCGCGGCTCGCTGCTGAGCTTCCAGAGATGCTGCGCTACCGCCGCACAGCACGCCGCGCCGACGTCGTTCACTTCCAGTGGCTGCCGTTGCCACAGCTCGGCGCTTCGCTGCTGCCGACCGACCGCCCGCTCGTAATCACCGCCCACGATGTTGTTCCGCGCGAGCCGCGCCCCGGCCAGATCGCCGGCCTGCGCCGCGCCTATGCGCGAGCCGACGCGGTCGTCGTCCACAGCGAGGACGGCAGCGAACGGCTACAGCGTGAACTCGGCGTTCCAGCCGCTCGCTGCCACGTAATCCCGCACGGCAGCTTCACTCACCTTGCCGAGATTGAGAACCGCGCGCCGCTGCCGCCAGAGCTAGCCGCGGTCGAAGGGCCGGTTGTTCTCTGCTTCGGTCTGATCCGTCCTTACAAGGGCCTCGACTTAGCAATTGAGGCGTGGCGTGGGATTGACAACGCCGAACTCTGGATTGTTGGGATGCCAAGGATGGAAACCGCTGCCCTGAAAGCATCTGCGCCTGCGAACGTCCGCTTTGTCGAACGCTTCATCGAGGATCGCGAGATCCCAGCCTTTTTTGAGCGCGCCGATCTCGCTCTGTTGCCGTACCGCGAGATCGATCACTCCGGCGTCTGCTTCACGGCGCTTGCCTTCGGAACGCCGATGCTGCTTAGCGACGTCGGCGGCTTTCCTGAGATCGCCGCTGCCGGCGCGGCTGAGCTTTTTCGTTCCGGCGACGCGGTGGCATTGCGCGCCGCGCTTGGGCGGCTGCTCGCCGACGCACCCGCCCGCGAGCGGCTGGCCGCTGGCGCCGTCACCGCAGCGCGTGATCTCTACGACTGGGATCGCGTTGCCGCGCTTCACCTTGAGCTCTATTCGAAGCTGCTTGGCGGTGGCAGCCGGTGATCTTCGTTGAGCTGATCTTTTGGATTTCGATCGCGCTGCTCGTCTTCGCGCAGCTTGGCTACCCCCTGTTGCTCGGCATCTGGGCCAAGCT
>JBIHZY010000170.1:0-3517 GCA_044240185.1 Solirubrobacteraceae bacterium | reverse complement strand
AAGATCACGAACATCGTGCAATCAGACCAGATCGGGCGGTGCTTTGCTCAGCGCTGACCTTCAGCGGCGACTTTGAGGATTGAACCGTCGATCAACCACTCGACCGGCGCGAGGTCATCGGTGTAGACGTCGCCGCCCGGTAGCGGCGCACTGAGGCGCTGCGCAGCCTCACGAGCGAGCGGTCGCAGCGGCGCTGGCATCGCCGGGGAGTCGGCACTGGCGGCAAGTTGCTGCGCCGATGCCGCTCCGTTTGCGCCGAGCAGGATTGTGTTGACGCGTTCGCTCGGGTCGCGCAGCACGGTGCTGAACTGAGTCTTCATCGTCGCCGTCAGCGAAGCCTCAAGCGCGTCGCTGCCCTCGGGGTGACCGACGTTGACCATCACGACTCCGCCCGGGTTTAGGTGCTCGGCGACAGACTCGAAGAACTCTGAGGTCGTCATGTAGAACGGGATGTACGGCTGGCGGTAAGCATCAACGAGAATCGCGTCCCACTTGCGATCACTACGGCGCAAGAAGGGGCGCGCGTCGGCTGTGTGAAGTTGGAGATTCGGGCTGCCGAGGTCAAAGTAGCGGCGGCCGGCATCGCTGATCTGGCCGTCTATCTCAACTCCGTCAATGCGGGCATCGGGATAAAAGTGGCTGTATGCGCGAGCGACCGTGCCGCCGGCGTTGCCGAGCACCGCGAGCGAGCGCGGCTTCTGGTCGCGCGCCGCCCACGGCAGCACCAACGCCTCGTCCCAGTAGTTGTTCGTTAACCAAGAACCGGGGCGGTAGACCGAATGGACGGCCTGACCTTCGTTCAGTTCCAACCAACGTTCACCATCGCTGAACTGCACCACGCGGGCATATTGGTACTCGGTCTCGCTCTCCCAGATCACGGTCGAGGCGCCAGCAGTTTTGATCTCGCCGACAGGAGCGAAGAGCGCGACGATCATCAAGAGCGGCAGCGCAAGCCATCGCCAACTGAGCGCCGGCATCGCAACCAGCGCAAGCGAGAGAGCGAAGACGATGAAGGTGCGTCGCGTTCCCAGCAGCGGCACCAACAGCAGGGCGCTGAGGAACACACCGGCGAGGCTTCCGATCGTCGATATTGCGTAGAGCCGGCCGGCGACGTTGCCAGCCTCATCGGCAGTCTTAACGCTGAGCCGGATCGCGTAGGGAGCTGCGGCGCCGAGCACCATCACTGGGAAGGCGATCAGCACCATCACGGCAACAAGCGAACCGACGAACGCGCCGGCCTCTACCTGATCGAGCGCTTGGACGGAAACGCTGAGGAACGGCCCGGCGATGAACGGGACGAGTGCCAGCAACGCGGCGGCGATCATCACGAGGCGCGCCAAACCGGAAACCGTTGGGTCTCGCTCGGCGAGCCTGCCGCCGTACCAGTAACCGATGCTGAGCGCGACCAGAACGGTCGCGATCGTGTTGGCCCAAACGATCGTTGAGGCACCAAACCAGGGCGCGATGAGGCGCGCCGCGGCGATCTCCGAACCAAGCGATGACGCGCCGACTACGGCGACGATCGCAACCGTTAAGCGATGTATTCGACGAAGTCCTTCTTGCGAGCGCCACAGACCGGGCAGTACCAAGTGTCAGGGATCTCCTCGAACTGAGTTCCCGGTGGGATTCCGCCGTCAGGGTCGCCCTCAGCCGGGTCGTAGATGTAGCCACACGACTCGCAAATCCACTGTTTTATTGCTTCGCTGTCAGTCATAGATAAAACGGTAGCGCAGCAGGGCGGCGGCGGGCGCGCCCGATAAGCTGAGCGGCGTGGAGTTCGATAAGCCAGCGCCGGGGGAGGAACTAAACGAACCGGGCGAAGCGACGCTTCCGCGCCAAGCGGCCTCGGTGATCCTGCTGCGTGGAGGGTCCGAGGCACTTGAGCTGCTGCTCGTGCAGCGCACGCCCGATGCCCGCTTCATGGGTGGCTTCTGGGTCTTCCCTGGCGGCGCCGTTGATGCTCATGAGGGCGAAGGCGATGAAGCGCACCGGCTGGCCGCAGTTCGCGAACTCGAAGAGGAGGCGTCGGTCAGTGGTATTGCGCCCGCCGATCTGGTCAAGTTCTCACGCTGGATTACCCCGGACGTCGTGAAGATCCGCTTCGACACCCACTTCTTCCTCGCGCCCGCGCCCGCCGACGCGGCACCTGTAGTCGACGGCAGCGAGATCGTCGACCTCGTCTGGCACACGCCTCAGAGCGCGCTAGACGCTTACCGACGCGAACAGTTGCCGCTGGTCTTCCCGACGATCAAACACCTTGAGCAGTTCTCAGCCTTCGAGAGCGCCGACGCTTTGATTGGGCATGCGGCCGAGCAGACGGTCGAACCGGTCGAACCGCGGATCTTGGTGGAAGGTGAAGTGGCGCGCGTATTACTGCCGGGCGAACCGGGCTACGACTGAGGCGCTTCTTCAGCGGCAGCTACGACTTCTTCTGCAGCTTCTTCGCCGTCCGCAGCTTCAGCTTCGGCGACGACTTCTTCCCCAGCCTCAGGCTCAGCCTCGGCCGCGTCACCGTCAGTGGCAACAATCTCTTCTTCAGCGACGCTTTCATCCTCAACGACCACTTCGCTCGCTGCTCCGCCCTCCTGCTGAAGCCGGTAGAGCGGCGCGACAACGTTCACTAGCGGCACCAGCTTGAGGATCACCGCTACCGGGCCCTGGGCTTTCATCTTGCTCTGCGCCAGCGCCGTGATGATGTTGGTCTCGCCAAGCCAGAAGCCTTGAGCGGTGTCGCCCGGCATCGCCAGAATTGCGGCCGGCCGTAGCTTGCTCTCGCCGAACTCAACCTCAATCGGCTGATCGGCTTCAAGCTTCAGCGTGATCTGCGCCTTCGGCGCAACAGTCTCAAGCCGCACGATCGTCCCGACCCGCTGAAAATCGCGCGCGTTATCGGGGTCGGTCGCCGCCGCCTTGAGGCAGGCGCCGAGCGAAGCGTAGATCTCGTCTGCAGATGAAAAGTGAGCCACGAAGCTCTCAGAGTAGTCGCCGCGCTTCCAGCGCGCCGCGCCGCAAGCAACTAAGACCGTCGCTTGGTAGGTTTGGCGGGTACCCACGAGTAGGAGAGAGACGATGGCAACTAAGACCGCAAAGCTCGAAAATTTCATCGGTGGCAAGTCCGTCCCAACGACAGGCGAAGGCGTTCACGAGGTTTTCAACGCTGCAACCGGCGAAGTAATCGCTGAGATGGGCATCTCCAGTGCCGCCGACGTCCAGGCCGCCGTTGACGCCGCGACCGCGGCCTTCCCCGAATGGCGCGACGCAACCCCATCAGAGCGCAGCATGGCGCTGCTGAACATTGCCACCGAGCTAGAAGAGCGTGGCGAAGAGCTCGCGAAGATCGAATCAATCAACACCGGCAAGCCGCTGGCGCTGACGATTGAGGAAGAGATTCCGCCAGCCGCCGATCAGATCCGCTTCTTTGCCGCCGCAGCGCGGATGCTCGAAGGGCGCGCCACGGCCGAGTATCTGGCCGGGCACACGTCATCGATCCGCCGCGAGCCGATCGGCGTCGTCGGCC
>JBIHZY010000032.1:0-12415 GCA_044240185.1 Solirubrobacteraceae bacterium | reverse complement strand
AGCGAGGCGCTGCCCGGCTACCGCGAGGTAAAGCCGATGGTCTTCTGCGGCCTCTTCCCGATCGAATCTGATCAGTACCCAGACCTGCGCGACGCGCTCGAGAAGCTGACACTCAATGACGCAGCTTTGACCTGGGAGCCAGAGACTTCGGACGCGCTCGGCTTTGGTTTTCGCTGCGGCTTCCTTGGCCTGCTGCACATGGACATCGTGCGCGAGCGGCTGGAGCGCGAATACGACCTCAACCTGATGGCAACGATGCCGTCGGTCAGCTTCGAGGTGACGATGACGAGCGGCGAGACGGTCGAGGTTCACAACCCTTCGGCGATGCCCGACCCAAGCCGGATCGAAGAGATTCGTGAACCGATGATCCGCGCCTCGATCCTGACGCCCAATGAGTACGTCGGCCAAGTGATGGAGCTCTGCCAGGAGAAGCGCGGCGAGAGCGCCGGCCTCCACTACCTCTCTTCCGAGCGCGTCCAAATGAGCTACGACCTGCCGCTGGCCGAGATCGTGCTCGACTTCTTCGACCAGCTCAAATCGCGCACGCGCGGCTACGCATCGCTCGATTACGAACTGAGCGGGCTGAAGGCCTCAGACATGGTCAAGCTCGACGTGCTGCTTGCGAGCGAGCCGGTCGACGCACTCTCGATGCTGGTCCACCGCGATAAGGCCCAGGCCGTCGGGCGTTCGCTGACCGAGAAGCTGCGCGAGAAGATTCCGCGCCAGCAGTACGACGTTCCAATTCAGGCCGCGATCGGTGCCCGAATCGTTGCCCGCGAAACCGTCAAAGCTTTCCGCAAGGACGTGATCGCCAAGTGCTACGGAGGCGACATCTCGCGCAAGCGCAAGCTGCTTGAGAAGCAGAAAGAGGGAAAGAAGAGGATGAAGCAGGTCGGCAGCGTGGAGATTCCTCAAGAGGCTTTCCTTGCAGTTCTGGAGCTGGGCGACTCCAGCTAGTAGGCCTGATTGGCGGCGCGACGAGTCGCGCCGGTACCATCGTTGCTCGTGCTTACCGAGCGCCAAGAGCTAATTCTGCGCCGGGTCGTTGAGACCCATCAGGCGACCGCGCAGCCGGTCGGATCGAAAACGCTCGCCGGCGATCCGGCGATCGACTTTGGCCCCTCAACGATCCGCAATGAGCTAGCGGTACTTGAGGAGCAGGGGCTGCTCGCCCACCCACACACCTCGGCCGGCCGAATTCCAACCGATGCCGGGCGTCGCTTTTACGTTGACCGCCTGCTGCCAAAGGGCCAGCGGGCCGACCTTGAGCTGCCGATCGTAAAGAGCGAGGTAGACCAGGCGATGCGCGTGACCAGCGCGACTCTTGCACAGGTAACGAACCTGCTGGCGATCGTCTCGGCGCCGCCACTTGAGGCTGCGACGGTGCGCCACGTTGAGGTGCTGACTTTGCAGCCGCACGTCGCAATGGTTGTCGTGATCACCTCGACCGGCAGCGTCGCGAAGCGGCTGATCAGCTTTGACCAGCCGATCGACAGCGGCCTGATCGCATGGGCCGCCGAGTACCTCAATGAGCAGCTCAGCGGCCACGAGCTTGGAGCGCGCACCGTCGCAGCGCGACTGGGCGACAGCTCACTCGGCGCCAGCGAGCGTGGCTTTCTGGAGGCGCTGCTTCCAGTCTTCGATGATCTGCGCTCAGACTCCGAAGTGATGCTTTACGTCGAAGGAGCAGGGCGACTGCTCGGTGGCGACAGGCTCGACAACCTCTCTGAGATCAACGAACTACTGAGCGCGCTTGAGCGGCGTGTCGCGCTGCTCGGTGTCCTGCGAGTAGCGCTCGGCGCGCGCGACGTCGTTGTGCGGATTGGCAGCGAGAACGAGCTGCCAGCGCTGCAGTCGCTGGCGCTCGTCGGCGCTGGCTATGGACCAGGGGCGCAGAAGCTCGGCACGGTTTCCGTGATCGGCCCGCTGCAGATGGATTACGGCGCTGTGATTGCAACCGTCCGCGAGGCCGCCTGGCAGCTTTCGCGCTACATCGAAGACGTCGACGCGGCCTAAACGATGGCGAGCACTGTGCCTGGTGATCCGTATGACGTTCTCGGCGTGCCGCGCGGAGCCGATGATCAGACGATCAAGAAGTCGTTCCGCGCACTTGCCCGCGAGCTGCACCCCGATGTAAACAGCCACGACCCAGACGCTGAGACGAAGTTCAAGGCGGCTGCCGAGGCCTACGAGATTCTTTCCGACCCGCGCCGCCGCGAGATTTATGACCAGTATGGCCACGAAGGGCTGCGCAGCGGCGGAATGCGCCCCAACTTCGAAGGTTTCGGCTCACTGGGCGACCTCTTCGGCGCCTTCTTCGGGGGAGGCTTTGGAGCTGGTCAGAGCGGGCCAGCGCAAGGTGACGACGCGATCATCGCCGTGGCAATTACGTTGCCCGAGGCGGCAGCAGGCAAGACGACGACGATCTCTTTCGAGGCGATCGATCGCTGCGACGACTGTGACGGCAGCGGCGCTGAGCCCGGCAGCAAGTTGAACAGCTGCGATCGCTGCCAAGGCTCGGGCGTCGTTGAGGCCGTCGCGAATTCGCCCTTCGGCCAGGTCCTGCAGCGGCGCGCCTGTGAAGCCTGCGATGGCCAAGGCCAAATCGCTGATGCTCGCTGCGAATCCTGCGATGGACGCGGGCGCCTCGTCCGCCGCCGCGAGCTTGAGATCGAAATTCCCCAGGGAATCGATGACGGTCAGCGCATACGACTTTCCGGCCGCGGCCACGCCGGAGAGCGGGGCGGCCCAGCGGGCGATCTGTACGTCCAAGTGCAGGTTGAGGCCAGCGAGCATCTGCTGCGCGACGGCGACGACCTGATCTGTGTGCTCGACGTACCGGCGCCAAGCGCTGCGCTCGGAGTGACGCTTGACGTCGACGGGCTCGACGGCGCGGTAGCGGTGAAGGTGCCGGCAGCGACGCAGCCCGGTGAGATCATCGAACTTGAAGGGCTCGGGATGCCACAGCTGCGGCGACCGGAGCGGCGCGGCTCCTTGCGCGTCGTCATCAACGTCGTGATCCCGCGGCGCTTGACCGACGAGCAGCGCAGCCTCAACGAGCAGCTCGCCAACTCGCTCACGGAGGAGAACCTGGCCGCCCCCGAAGGACTCGGCGCGAAGTTGCGGCGGCTGCTGAGCAGTAGTCGGTGATCCGGCTCGCGATCCGCGTAGCAGCGGCTGACGCTGAGCTGGTGTTAGCCGAGCTACTCGAGCTGGCCCCGTCGGGGGTTGAAGAGAATGAGCTGCCGGACGGCCGGATCGAATACGCCGTCTATGGCGCCGCGGGCGAGCTTCCGGCGCTGCCGGATCTCGAGGCCGCCGCTGGCGGCGCGCTCGTTGAGATAGTCACGAGCGAAGTTGATGACGATTGGGATCAACAGTGGAAGGCGTTTCACAAGCCGGTCTCAATCGAGAACGGCGGGCGCGTGCTGCGCGTGCGGCCACCGTGGGAGCAGGCTGATGGAGGAGCCGACCAGATTGATCTCGTCGTCGACCCCGGCCAGGCCTTCGGCACTGGAGCTCACGCCACCACGCGCCTCTGTCTCGAGCTGCTTCTGGCGCTCGAGCCGGTTGGTGGCTGCGTTGATCTTGGCTGCGGTTCCGGTGTGCTCGCAATCGCGGCAGCGAAGCTTGGCTGGGGGCCTGTCCGCGGCCTTGACAACGAGGCCGAGAGCGTTGAGGCGACGATTGAGAATGCTGCCGTTAACGGCGTTGCCGTAACCGCCGAGCGCTTCGATCTGCGCCGTGATGGGCCGGTTCCAAGCGCGCCGCTCGTATTGGCCAACCTGCTGCTGCCACTGCTGCTCGATGTCGCTAGCACCGGTTTTGATCAGGAACCGCCGCAGCTGATGATCGCCAGCGGGCTCCTGATCGAGCAAGTGGACGAGGTTGCCAAGGCATTTGCTGACGCGCACGGCCTACTTGAAGCAGATCGCCGCATCAGCGGTGATTGGGGAGCGCTACTGCTGGCTCAGCCTAATTAACAATTCTTCCGCTCAGATCGCCTAGAATGAACGAATCTTGATCGTTCGCTCATCGCTCGCGCTCGTGCTCTCCGCCTGCGCCCTAACTTTCGCTGCCTGTGGCGGTTCGTCTAGCAGCACGTCGTCGAGCAGCAGTCAGTCGACGACCGCGGGCGAGACAAGCGGCTCAACTACAACGCAGAGCGTCGCCAACGCAGAAGGAGCGAAAATTTTCGCCTCCAATTGTGCGCAGTGCCACGCGCTCGCGGCCGCCGGTGCAAACGGTCAGGTCGGGCCCAACCTCGACGCCCTTGCGCCGGATGCTGCAACGGTCAACGCGAAGGTCACCAACGGCGGCGGCGGAATGCCAGCATTTGGAGACGTTTTAACTGAAGCTGAGATCGATGCCGTATCCGCCTATGTCGCCGACAGCGCTGGGCAGTAACGTACTTTTCAGCCAATGAACGCCGCGCCAATTAGCGAGACACTCAAGAGCGAAATCACGACGGCGATGAAGGCTGGCGACAAGGAGCGAGTCGCGGCCCTGCGACTAATTCTTTCAGAGCTTCAGAAAGACGCCAAGGAGGGCGGCGGCGATGAGCTCGCCGTGCTTCGCCGCGAACGCAAACGGCGCTTCGAGGCAGCCGAGGCTTACCGCGAAGCGGGGCGGCCTGAGCTTGCTGAAGCCGAAGAGGCCGAAGCCGCGATCATCGAGCAGTACTTGCCAGCAGAGCTCAGTGACGATCAGCTGCGCGAGATAGTTGCCGCGGCGATTGCTGAAAGCGGCGCTGAGAGCGCCAAGGACACCGGCCAGGTAATGAAGCTCGCGATGGCGAAGGTTGCCGGCCAGGCTGATGGCAAGCGCGTCTCGGCGATTGCCCAGGAGTCACTAAACGGCTGATGCGGCAGACGATTGAGCTCTCGAACGAAGCGGCGAGCGCACTTTGTGGCACTGGGGACGTAGTACTGCGGCGACTAGAGACCGACCTCGATTGCGCGATCGTGGTTCGCGGCAACGTCGTCACTCTCGACGGCGAAGCCGCCGCGGTTGCTGAGGCGGCGACGATAGTTGACGAGATGGCAGAGCTCGCCGATAACGGGCACCAGCTTGAGGAGGGAACAATTCATTCCGTGACCGGTGCGCTCAGTGAGGAGATCAAGCCAGCGAGCGTGCTCGGCGACGTCGTTTGGAGTCATCGCGGCCGCAAAGTTGGGCCGAAGACGCCTAACCAGAAGCGTTACGTCGATTCGGTGCGTGAGAACACCGTCACCTTTGGGATCGGCCCGGCCGGCACCGGCAAGACCTTCCTTGCCGTGGCGATGGCTGCCGCAGCGCTCTCGCGCGGGGAGGTTAGCCGCATTATCTTGACCCGCCCTGCGGTTGAGGCCGGCGAGCGGCTCGGCTTCCTGCCGGGCGACCTGATGGCCAAAATCGACCCCTATCTGCGCCCGCTCTTCGATGCACTTAACGACATGCTCGACCCGGAAAAGGTCAGCGAATATCTGCAGAACGGGATTATTGAGGTCGCCCCACTGGCCTTCATGCGCGGCCGCACGCTGAACGATTCCTTCATCATTCTCGATGAGGCACAGAACACCACCGCTGAGCAGATGAAGATGTTTTTGACGAGGCTTGGTTTCGGCTCGCGGATGGTTGTAACCGGCGACATCACGCAGATCGATCTACCGAAGGAGCAGCAGTCGGGGCTTGTAGTTGTCGCCGACGTGCTCAGCGAGATTGACGGAATTGATTTTGTTCGCTTCGGCGCCGATGACGTTGTTCGCCACCGGCTTGTGCAGCGGATTGTTGAGGCCTACGGTGCCTTCGCTGAACGCTCTGCTCCAGATCTAAAGGCCGAACGCGAACGTCGCAAGGCTTGAGTCAGGGTCGCCGGTGATTGAGCTCGACTACATCGGCGCTGATCTGGCCGCCGGCCATCTCCCCGAGCCAGAGGTCGATCGTTTGCTCGCCCTCTCCTTCGCGTCGGCTGGAATCGAGGATGGTCACGTTGCTGTCGAGATCGTCGGCGAGCAAAGGATCGCTGAGCTCAATGCCGAACATCGCGGCAACGACGGCCCGACCGACGTACTTTCGTTTCCGGTCGACGGCGACGACAACTCAAGTGGCCCTCGTGAGCTTGGCGACATCGTGATCTGCCCGCAGATGACTGAGGATCTGCGCGAAGCGATCGTCCACGGAGCGCTCCACCTCGTCGGGATGGACCACGAAACCGACAATGGCGAGATGCTGGCACTGCAGGGCGAGATCTGCTCGTGGTGACGAAGGCTGGCTTTGTCGGCCTGGCCGGACGGCCGAACGTCGGAAAGTCGACTCTCGTAAATCAGATCATCGGCGAGAAGGTCGTGATCGTCTCCGACCGACCACAGACCACGCGCCGGGCGATTCGTGGCATTGCGATGCGCGGCGAAACGCAGATCGTGATGGTCGATCTGCCTGGCTTTCAGCGCCCGCGCGACCTTCTGACCGAGCGGATGCAGAAGCGCGTTGAGCGCGAGCTGAGCGATAGCGACGCGGTTCTCTTCGTGCTCAATGGCGAGGAAGGGGTCGGCGCCGGCGACCGCTTCATCACTGAGTTGCTGAAGGCAAGCTCAAAGCCGGTTCTGATCGCCGTAAACAAGGGCGATCGACTCAATCGTTCACGCACGTTGGAGTCGTTGCTCTCAGCCGAAGCGCTCGGTCTCGACGCCGAGATCTTCCCGATTTCGGCGAAGACAGGCGAAGGGGTTGGCGTGCTCGTCGAGCGTCTCGCCGAGCTGATGCCGGAAGGCCCGTTGCTCTTTGGGGTTGACGATCTGTCCGACCAGCCGCTGGGAATCGAGCTGGCCGAGCTGATCCGCGAGCAGATCCTGCGTCGCACCTTCCAAGAGCTGCCTCATGCCGTCGAGGTCGTCGTAGATGAAATTGAAGAGCAGCGCGAGGGGTTGCTGCGGATCCGCGCGCTGGCTTGGGTCGAGAGCGAGTCGCAGAAGGGGATTCTGGTTGGCCGTGGAGGCAAGATGATCCGCTCGATCGGGACCGCCGCGCGCGGTGAGATTGAGAAGCGCGTCGGTTCTCAAGTCCATCTCGACCTGTCGGTCCGCGTGCGCCGCAGTTGGCGCACCGATGAAGGTCTGCTCGACCGGCTCGGAATCGACTGAGGCCCTAGGCCAAGAGCTGCAGCTCTGAGTCCAGCAGAGCCGCGATCTGCTCGAGCTCGTCGGGCCCAACCGCGTGGCTAGTGATCGCAGGCAAGATGATCAGAGGGCAATGCGCGCCTGCTCTCAGCCGTTCGAGCTGCTGCCGCTGGATCGCTGCGCGCGCATGGCGCAGTTCGATAGCGGTTATTGCGGTGGCGTCGATGGAGCCAGCGCAGGCAGCTAGCTGTTCTAACTCCTGCTCGCTGAGGCTGTCTGTGATCAGGCCGTTGGCGATGATCAGATCGGCGCCGCGCCCGAGCTGCTTCGCTAAGGCGGCTTCAAGCTCGAGCGTTTCGTTGACGGGAGTCTCTTCGAGCGTTGAGACGAGGACGATTCGACAGCGCTGATTGTCAGCGAGCAGCGATTCGACGTCGCGTGCTTGGTTAGCGATCGGGCCAACGCGGGCGATCTGCGAAAAGGTTGTTGGCGTCTTCAGCATCGCCAGTCCGTGGCCCGAAGCCGGCGCGTCGAGGATCACCAGCTCGTAACCATCGGCCTCTTGATCCCAGCGTTGGTCGCGGCTGAGCTCGGCCGCCTTCGTGATCGTCAGCAGCTCGCGACCCCCCGGGGCGGCGTTGATGAAGCCGGCGAAACTATTTGAACGGACGGCGAGGTCGAGTAGTGCGCGCGGTCGGATCAACTTGCCGGCCCATTCGACAAGCGCCAGCTCGGGGTCGATCGTCGTCGTCCAGAGGTCGGGCGCAACGCATTCCTCCACGCCGGGCCCGCCTGCTGTCGGGTGGCCAATCAGCGACGGTACGCGGCTTTGGCCTGCAACTTCACAAATGATCGTGTGCTTAGCGGCTGCCGAGGCGAGCAAACCTAGCGCCGCTGAGATCGTCGTCTTGCCGACGCCGCCCTTGCCACTGACGACGATTAGCTCGCAATTTAAAATGTCGTGTTGCCGGTTTTTCACTTGGCCGTCTACGGTAGGGGCGTGGGTTTTAGTCCAAACAAGGTTGTCAATGATTCTTACCGCAGATGCCGCCGTATGCAGCTGCGCCACGACCCAACCTATTTTGCGGCGACGGTCTGCCTTCCGGCTGAGCGTCGCCCAGCTCTATACGCGCTCTACGGCTACGTTCGCGGCGCCGACGAGATAGCCGACAACACAGCGCTAAACGGCCAGCGGCGCGAGGCGCTTGACGCATGGCAAGATGAACTTGAGCAGGGCTTAGATCGTGGCTACTCGCTCCACCCGGTGATCGCTGCGTTGGTTGAGGCCGGGCCGCGTTACGGCATGCCGCTTGAGTTGCTCCCGAACTACATGGAATCCATGCGCGCCGATTGCGATGACCGAGTGCGCATGCGGACTCAGGCGCAGCTCGATCACTACATGGACGGAACGGCGACAGTCGGCCCAGTAGCGGCGCCGTTGCTCGACGCTCCAGACAGCGCGATCGCATTGCTGCGGCTGCTCGGCGTTGCGTTCCAGCTGACGAATTTCATTCGCGACGTGCCGATCGATTGGCAGATGGGCCGGATCTACCTGCCCGGGCTCGACGAGAACGACCTGCGCCAGCGCACCGCGAGTGCTTCGCTGCGTGACCACGTCGCCCAGCAGGTCGCGAGGGCGCGCGAGCTATTTGCTGCCAGCGAAGCGCTCGCTCAGCTCTTGCCAGCACCTGTACGCCCGGGGATCAAGGTCGCCCGCGCTGTCTACCTCCGGGTTCTCGATCGCGTCGAAGAGAACGGGTACGACGTAGTCACTCGTTCGAACCGCCTGCGTCCGTGGGAGGCCGTTGGCGCGTCTTCCTGGGCGCTAGTTTCGTGACTGTCCGCGCGACCTCACGCGGCGCGCAGCGAACCTCTCTCGAGGGAACGCGCGCCGAGGTCCTGATCTGTGGAGCAAGCTTTGCCGGACTCGCGGTAGCACGCGAGCTGGCCTCGAGCGGTGCCAGCGTGCTGGTCGTCGACCGCTACGAGATCGGCGAGCGACAGACGTCGGCCTGTGCCTGCCCGACGCTGTGGCTTGAGGCGCTCGGTCTTAGCTCTTCGATCAAGCAGGAGCTCCCTTACATGACTTTTACGACGCCGCAGGGCACCGCCCGTTACCGCCTGCCGTGGAGCTGGTCGTCGTTCGACTACCGCCAGCTCTGCGAGCTGCTCTGGGCGCAGTGCGGTGAGGCGCGCTTTGAGACGGCAAAGGTCGAGTCGCTTGGCGAACGCCGCGCCGACGGAACAATCGAGGTTATTACCGACCGCGGCACAATCTCAGCGCCGCTTGTCGTCGATGCGCTCGGCTGGAGGCGCGTCCTCAGCAGCCCTCACTATCAGCCGCCAGAGGCTCCGCTCTCGCGCGGGCTTGAGGTTCATCCCGAACACGATGGCTCAGGCGATGCACTCGAGGTTTGGGTTGAGCGCTCGATCGTCCGGCGCGGCTACGGTTGGCGCGTTCCGGCCGCCGATGAGGCGCGGATCGGCGTCGGTTCATACGATCCAATCCAGCACGTCAAGGAGCCGACCGTCGCGCTCTCCCAGCGGCTCGGGCGCGACCCGGTCAACTATCAAGGGAACTGGTTTCCGCACCGGCTTCGCGCCGCCACCGAAGGCGACATCTTCTTTGCTGGGGATAGCGCTGGCCACTGCTTCCCGCTCTCTGGAGAGGGGATCCGCACGGCTTTCTACTTCGGCATCGCCTGTGGTCGCGAGCTGCGGCGAGTGATCGACGGCAGCAGCGACCGCGCAGCGGCGCTGGCCGCTTACGAGAGCTTCAACAGCAGCCACAAGCGCCCATTCGCAATCGCACTCGCGCTGCAACGTTTGATTCCGGCCCTGCCGCCTCGGCTGCTGACGGCGCTACTCGCAATCATTGGCAATCAACGGATCATCGACAAGGCTTTCGGCTGGTATCTCGACCAGGCTGCGCCCGAGTTCGCCGCGGTCAATCCCCGGAACGAGGCGACCAAAGTAGATGACCCCAACGTGCTTGCTGGAGTTTCGCGATGAGCGCCGGGGCGGATCAAGTCTCGCTCCAGCCGGCGCTCGAAGAGGCGCAGCGGCTAGCAGCCGACTACACGCTAATTCCGTTGCGGCACGAGTTCATTGACGACTGCGAGACGCCGGTTTCGGCCTTCTTGAAACTTCGCGCCGCAAACCCATCAGAGCCCGCCTTCTTGCTCGAGTCCGCCGAGCAGGGGCAGCGGATGGGCCGCTACAGCTTCATCGGCATCCGGCCGCGGCAGCTTCTGCGCTGGGATTTGGCTGATGGGGGCGACCCCTACGCGCTTGCCGCCGCGATGCTCGATGGCCTAAGCCAGGCGCCGATGGATGATCTCCCGCCTTTCGCCGGCGGGCTCGTCGGATATTTCGGCTATGACCTAGTCCGCACCGTTGAGCCGCTCGGTGAGCCAAATCCCGACCAGCTCGGGCTACCCGACATGGCGCTGATGCGCAGCGACGTGCTCGTGGTCTTCGATCACCTGCGCCACACGCTGACAATCCTCGTCAACGCCGTCGCTGATGGCGGTCAACTAAGCGAGGCCAGCTACGCAGAGGCGGCGGCGACGATCGCTGAGGTCCGCGCAATGTTGGCTGGGCCGCTGCCTGCGCCGAAGCCGGATGGCCCTGCGCGCGTGGCGCCGAAGTTCGAGTCGAACTTCACGCGCGATCAGTTTGAGGCCGTAGTCGCGAAGATCGTCGACTACATCCATGCCGGCGATGCGTTTCAGGTCGTGCCGTCGCAGCGCTGGACGGCCGAGTTGGAGGTCGATCCATTCTCGATCTACCGCGGGCTGCGCGTCGTAAACCCAAGCCCCTACATGTACTTCCTTGAGTTTGGAGATTTTCAGGTTGTCGGCGCCTCGCCAGAGCCGCTCCTGACGGTGACCGGCCGTTCGGCTTCGACGCGCCCAATCGCGGGCACTCGCGCTCGCGGCGCGAGCGCGGCTGAGGATCTCGAATTGGCCAACGGCCTGCTCGCTGACCAGAAGGAACGCGCCGAACACGTGATGCTGGTTGACCTCGGCCGCAACGACCTCGGCCGCGTATGCGAGTACGGCTCGGTCGTTGTCGACAGCCTGATGCAGGTTGAGACCTACTCGCACGTGATGCACATTGTCTCGTCCGTCTCAGGAACGCTTCGGCCCGACGTTGGCGCGCTCGATGCTTTGCGCGCGATCCTTCCGGCCGGGACGCTTTCCGGCGCGCCAAAGGTCCGCGCGATGCAGATCATCGATGAGGTTGAGCCTGTTAAGCGCGGTGGCTACGGAGGAGCAATCGGTTATCTCAGCTACGCCGGTGACCTCGACACCTGCATCCACATCCGAACCGTCGTCTGTCGCGACGGGCAGGTGCACGTTCAGGCTGGCGGCGGCACGGTCGCCGATGCAAGCCCGAAGTACGAGTACGAGGAGTCGGTCAACAAGGCGAAGGCCGTGATCGGCGCGATCGAGTTGGCGACCAACCAGCCGGGTTGGTGGTAGCGATGCGCACGCTCGTAATCGATAACTACGACTCCTTCACCTACAACCTGGTTCAGTATCTCGGCGAGCTTGGAGCTGATATCTCGGTCGTGCGCAACGACCGCGCGAGCGTTGACGAGCTGCTAGCCACGCAGCCCGAGCGCGTAGTCGTCTCGCCCGGGCCCTGCACGCCAGACGATGCTGGGATCACGCTCGAGGCGGTGCGCCGCTTCCCTGAGGCCGGGATTGCCACGCTCGGGGTCTGCCTTGGCCATCAGGCCTTGGTGCAGGCGTTCGGCGGCAGCGTCGTGCGCCACGAGCCGGTCCACGGCAAGACGACAACGATTGAGCACGACAGCAAAACGCTCTTCAGCGATCTTCCTTCTCCGCTCACCGTCGGCCGCTACCACTCTCTGATCGCTGCTGAGGCCGGCCTTCCTGAGTGCTTTGAGGTGTCAGCGCGGGGAGACGGGCTAGTGATGGCAGTCCGCCACCGCGAACTGCCCGCTGAAGGGGTTCAGTTTCACCCCGAGTCGGTACTTACAGAGGACGGCCTCCAAATCGTCGAGAACTTCCTCACTGGGGTCGGGCGCTGATGGCGAAGTCGGCGCTGGAACTGGCAAACGAGGCCGTTGACCAGAAGCAGGACTTAACGCAAGATCAGGCCGCCGCGGCGCTCGCTGTGATCATGGCCGGTGAGGCCAGCGACGAGCAGATCTCAGCGCTGCTGCTTGGGCTGCGTGAGAAGGGCGAAACGGTTGACGAGCTGGCCGGGCTGGCGCAGACGATGCGCTCGCTGGCAACGCCGGTCAAACCACAGCGCACAGACCTGCTCGACACCTGCGGCACCGG
>JBIHZY010000031.1:0-12417 GCA_044240185.1 Solirubrobacteraceae bacterium | reverse complement strand
GCCGCGCGCTCAGCGCGACTGTGGCCCGCGCACGGATCGAATCGACGAAGCCGGGGAGCCCGCCGCGTTGGCGCGAAGAGATCTCAATCGAGCGCAGTTTTAGAATCGCACGCACGTGCTGGACAGCTAGCCAGCGGTCAGTTTCCGCCAGCGGCCGCAGCGAACCAGCAATGTTGATGATTTGACCGATTGCAAGCTGCGGCGGCCTTCCGTTGGCACGGATCAAAACCGGTTCGCCGCGCATTCGCCCCAGCGCCGACCAGCCGAAGCTGCTGATCCGCGGCGCCTGCGCGAGCGTCACGTCGCCCTGAACCGCGTGGCCGATCAGCCCGCGCAACTCTGAGCGATCAAGCGCCGTCAGGCGGGCGTCGGCGAACAGACCGCTGGCAATCACAGTCGTCAGCAGCGCAAGAGAGAGCCAGCTCGGCAGCTGTGCGAGGAGAGCGACCACGCAGACCGTGATCAGCAGCGCCGCCAACAGCAGCGACGAGCGCCACGCGAGCGCCAGGCCTGTTGCCATCCCGGCAGCAAGAAGATGGCGTGGATGGCCGCGTATAACCTCAGCCGCCGCGCTCAAGGCGTTACTTGCGAGCGCAGCGCCTCAAGCTTCTTTGGTCCAATCCCTGGAACCTCGCCGAGATCATCAACGCTCGTGAAGCCGCCATGTTCTGTGCGCCACTGAATGATCTTCTCGGCCGTCGCGGGGCCGACGCCGTCGAGTGTGTCCAGCTGCTCGGCGGTCGCGCTACCGAGGCTGATCGGCGCGTTTGGCGCAGCGGTCGCAGAGCCGCTAGAACCGGTTCCAGCAATCGCTTCGCCGGCTTTGAGCGGCACGATCACCTGAGCCCCATCTGTGAGCTTGGCGGCTAGGTTGATCGCGTTTGCGTCGCCGCGGCTGGAGACGCCGCCAGCGCGCCGTACGGCGTCGCGCACGCGCGCGCCATTCTTCAGTGTGTAGACGCCGGGGCGACGAACCGCTCCAGCGACGTGCACAACCGTTCGCTGGTCGCCGCGCTCGACCAGCCCGCTCGCTGGCGGAGCGGATTTGCTGGTGCCCTGCTGGTAAGGCACGGCGGCCGGTGCTGACGAGCCCTGAGGCCGCTGCTGCGCCAGCGACTTACCGCCAAGGGCGAGAGCGATCACGGCCGCCGCTGCACAGACAATTAGTGTTGGTTTCGGGATTTTGGGCATCGACGCCACGCTACGAGTGCCCGAGTCACGCGGCCAGCACTAGCTCGTTACTGAACCGCGCCAATTCTGCCGCGGAATAGATCAGCCAACGACGATGTTGACGAGCTTGCCTGGGACGACGATCACCTTCTTTGGTTCGCGCCCCTCAAGATGAACCTGAACGTTCGGCGCGGCCATTGCTGCCGCTTCGAGCTCTTCCTTGCTGGCGTCGCTGGCGACCTCAACGCGATCACGCAGCTTGCCGTTGACCTGGCAGACGAGCTCGTAAGTGTCGCGCTCGAGCATCGCTGCGTCGGCGGTCGGCCACGGCTGCTCCCAGAGCCGCTCGCCGGTCAGTAGGAAGTAAGCGTCGGTCGTTACGTGCGGGGCGAACGGAAAGCAGAGCGAGGAGGCCGTCTCTAGCGCAAAGCGCTGCGCTTCAGGACCGGCGCTCTCGCGAAGCCGCGAGACCTCATTGATCAGTTCCATCACGGCCGCGATTGCGGTGTTGAAGGCGAAACGGCGGTCCATGTCGCCGGTCACCTTCTCGATCGCCCAGTTTGCTTTACGCGTCAGCTCCAGATTTGCCGCCTCATCGCCTTGCTCGCCGGCGGCGAGGTCCTGATCAGAAAGCTCGGCGCTGAGCCGCCAGAGCCGCGAGAGGAAGCGGTGGACGCCCTCCACCCCCTCGTCGGACCAATCGGCGTCCTGGTCGGGCGCGCCGATGAAAAGGATGTAGGCACGAGCGCTGTCGGCGCCGTAGCGATCGACGATCGCCTTCGGCGAGACGACATTGCCGCGCGACTTCGACATCTTTGCCCCGTCGCGCGTGATCATGCCCTGCGTGAATAGCCGTGCGAACGGTTCATCAACGTCGAGGTGACCCAGATCGGCCAAAGCCTTGCAGAAGAAGCGCGCGTAAAGCAGATGAAGAATCGCGTGCTCGACGCCGCCGATGTACTGGTCAACCGGCATCCACTCGCGCAGAATCGCCGGGTCCCAGGCCGCCTCGGAGTTCGAGGCGTCGCAGTAGCGCAGGAAATACCAAGAAGAGTCGACGAAGGTGTCCATCGTGTCGGTCTCGCGCTCAGCCGGGCCGCCGCAGTTAGGACATTCTGTATTGACCCAGTCGGTCGCAGCGGCGAGCGGTGACTGACCTTGCGGCGCGTAATCCTCGATCACCGGCAGCAGCACCGGAAGCTGATCGTTAGGAACTGGGACGATGCCGCAATCGGGGCAGCGAACGATCGGAATTGGGCAGCCCCAGTAGCGCTGGCGGCTAATCAGCCAATCGCGCAGGCGGTAGTTGACGGCCAGCTTTCCTTTTCCTTCGTTCTCAAGCCAGATCACGATCTCGTTCAGCGCCTCACGGTTCGGCTGCCCGTCGAACTGCGGCGCGCTGTTCACGAGCACGCCATCGCCGCTGTATGGCAGCCCGTCGCCGTCGCCGTCCGGGTTGTCACCTTCGATCACGCGACGGATCGGCAGATCGAAGGCCTTCGCGAAGGCGTAATCGCGCTGATCATGCGCGGGAACCGCCATGATCGCGCCGGTTCCGTACTCCATCAGCACATAGTCAGCGACGAAGACAGGGATCTGCTCGCCGCTGACCGGGTTTGTGACGGTGCGGCCGAGCGCAACGCCGGTCTTCTCGCGCTCCGCCGCGCCGCGCAGATCTGAGCCGCGAGCCAAAGCCTCCCGGACGTACTCGGCGACGGCCTGTTCGTTGCCGGTGCCTTCGGCCAGCCGCATTACGTCGGGGTGTTCGGGGGCGAGAACGAAGAAGGTGGCTCCGAAGAGCGTGTCAGGGCGGGTCGTGAAGACCGGGTATTCGGTTTCCAGCTCGTCGCAACTGAAGACGACTTCAGCTCCTTCCGAACGGCCGATCCAGTTGCGCTGCATCGTCTTGACGTTCTCGGGCCAGTCGACCGTGTCCAAATCTTCGAGCAGCCGGTCGGCGTAGTCGGTGATCTTGAGGAACCATTGCTCAAGCTCACGAATCTCGACCTCAGCGCCGCAGCGCTCGCAGCAGCCGTCAACTACCTGCTCGTTGGCCAAGACCGTCTGGTCGCTCGGGCACCAGTTGACGTGGGCCTCTTGCCGGTAGGCAAGCCCGGCCTTAAAAAGCTCGTTGAAGATCCACTGCGTCCAGCGGTAGTAATCGGGCTCGCAGGTGGCCAGCTCGCGCGACCAATCGATCGAGATTCCCCAGCGACGGAACTGGCTCTGGAACTCGGCGATCGCAGCTTCGGTTGATACACGCGGCGCTTGGCCGGTCTTGATCGCATGGTTCTCGGCCGGCAGGCCGAAAGCGTCGTAACCCATCGGGTGCAGCACGCGCTTGCCATTTCGCCGTTTGAAGTGCGCGACGGCGTCGCCGACTGAGTAAACCTTCAGATGGCCGATGTGCGGCTCGCCGCTCGGGTAAGGAAGCATCTCGAGCACGTACTCATTCTCCGAGTCGCTTGACTCGCCGGGAACCGGGTTCGCTACCTGCCAGGTGCCTTCGTCCTCCCACAGCTGCTGCCAGCGCGGTTCTATCTCCTGCGGGTCATATTTATGGTCGCTCATGGCTTCGGGGCTAGATTACTCGCCGTCGCAGGCAGCGGCCGCTAGCCGCGCGTCGCTACACTGACGCCTCACTTGGGGCTGTAGCTCAGCTGGGAGAGCGCCGCCATGGCATGGCGGAGGTCAGGGGTTCGAGCCCCCTCAGCTCCATTGACCGAACGAACGAAGCAGCGGTGCTCGCCTGTGGAGCACCGCTGCACTTCAAACTGAGCGAACTCAGCCGCTTAAACGACTTCGCGCAGAACGCCTGTCTCTACCTCGTAGACGAAACCTCGAACGTTGTCCCTCAGCGGGATGAACGGGCTTGACTGAATCCGCGCCAGCGACTGGCGCACGTCGGCGTCAACGTCGCTGAAAGCCTCTGCCGCCCATGGTGGCTTGATCCCGGTTTCGGCCTGGATTGATGCTTTGAACTCGTCGTCGGTGAAGGTCAACATGCCGCAGTCCGTGTGGTGAATCAGGATGATCTCCTCGGTCCCAAGCAGCCGCTGCGAGATTGCCAGTGAACGGATCTCGTCTTCGGTGATTACACCCCCGGCGTTGCGGATCACGTGGGCGTCGCCCTCCTCAATCCCGAGCAGTCCGTAAACGTGAAGACGCGCGTCCATGCAGGCGACGATCGCGATCTTCCGTGCCGGTGGCATCGGCAGGTGGCCCTTCTCGAAGCTTGCGGTGTACTGCTCGGCGTTTGCTAGTAGCTCGTCGGTGACGCTCATCGTTACTCGTTCCTCTCGGTTACGGGACGTGATTCGTCCCTAGTCAGAGAGAAACTAGCAATACTTTGTCAGGTTTTGTTAGTTTCCCGATATTCGCCCCTATGCGAAGCTCACAAGCGTCGTCACAGGAAGCGGCGCGAGGGCCTCACGGCCAGCCAACACAGGGATCTCACTCACGAACGATGCAGCTACCGCGACTGCGCCAGCTCGATCCATCAGCTCGACTAACGCGCCAGCCGTGCCCCCAGTCGCCAGCAGATCATCGTGAATCAGGACGCGCGCGCCCTCTAGCTCGTGGTCGTGGATGTGGAGCTGCTCAACGCCATATTCGAGCTCGTATTCGGCCGAACTGGTCTGCGGCGGAAGCTTGTCGGGCTTGCGCGCCGGGATGAAACCAGCGTCAAGCGCCACGGCCAGCGCCGGACCAAAGAGGAACCCCCGCGCTTCGGGAGCAACGACGTAGTCAACCTCGCCGACGAGCTCGAGTGAGGCACTGATCAGCTCGGCCGTCGTCTTCGCCAGCAGCGCGGCGTCCCGCATCACGGGGCCAATGTCGTAGAAGAGGATCCCTGGTTTCGGCCAGTCGGGCGTTGTTGCGAAGTCCTCGGGGCGGAGCGTCGTCACTCTTGCGCCTCTAACGGCTCTTCTTCCTCGCCGCTGCTGATCGTGCGGCGCGGAACTTCGCCCCAAAGCGCTTCGAGCCGGTAGTACTCGCGCGTGGCAGGCGTGAATACGTGCACGACAACGTCGCCGTAGTCGAGCAGCACCCAATTCGCCTCGGCAAGCCCTTCGACGTGGTTGGGCAGCATCGCGTGATCGTTCTTCATCCCCTGGTGAATTGAGTCGTGGATCGCCTTCACTTGCCGGTCACTACGGCCGGTCGCGATCACAAACGCGTCGGTGAAAGCCGAGGCGCCACTGAGGTCGAGCACAACAAGGTCAACGGCTTTCGGACCCTGCGCGTAATCGGTGATCAGATCGACCATTTCGGCCGTCGTCATCGGTGCTGCTGCGGCGCTCATCGGTACCAACCCCCGGCGCCGATCATCTCGCCGACCGCCGGCGGGACGAGGTACTCAATCGAGCGACCAGCGCCAACGCGCTCACGGACCAGCGACGACGAGATGTCGACTCGCGTCATCGTCACGCCGACGACGTCGCTGCCCGGGAAGCCGGCGCTCAGCTCCTCCGCGAGCAGCATCTCCGACTCACCCTCGCGCGAAACCACCGCGAGCCGAGCCAACTCCAACACTTCGGCCGGCTCACGCCAAGAGGGGAACTCGGCGGCGACATCGTTACCTACAATCAGCGTCAGCTCGTCATCAGGATTTGCGTCGCGCCAGCTGCGCAAAGTGTCGATGCTGTACGAGGTTCCGCCCCGCTCGACTTCGATTCCGCTCACGACTAGCCGGTGACTTTCATCCACGGCAGCTTGGCAGAGAGCTAGGCGTGCCTGCGGGCCGGGATCGGCGGGCAGGCCTCGGTGGGTCGGCGTGTGAAGCGGGATCAAGACGACCCGGTCGAGCTCAAGCTGCTCCGCCGCCTCCTGGGCGCAGATCAGGTGGCCGAGGTGCGGCGGGTTGAAACTGCCGCCGAAAAGTCCAACTTTGCTCACCCTCTCACGTGCCCATCGCCGCTGATCACGTACTTGAATGTGCAGAGTTCGCGCAGCCCAATTGGGCCGCGCGCGTGAAGCTTCTGCGTTGAGTTGCCGATCTCTGCACCCATTCCGAACTCAGCCCCGTCGGTGAAACGGGTCGATGCGTTGACGTAAACGCAGGCGGCGTCAACTCCTAATTCGAATGCCAACGCCGATGCGTCGTCGTCGCTGACGATCGCCTCAGAATGGCCGCTGCCGTAGCGCGTGATGTGGTCGATCGCTTCATCGACTGAACCGACAACCTTGACCGCGAGAATCAGATCAAGGAACTCTGTTCCCCAGTCTTCTTCGCTCGCGCCAACTAATAGCTCCGCGCGTTCGGCGCCAGCGAACTCCTGCGTCGCGGCGTCGGCGCGCAGTTCGACTCCGGCTTCGAGCATCTGATCAACGACCATTGGAACGAACTCTGGCGCGACGTCGCGGTGAATCAGCAGCGTCTCGGCAGCGTTACAAACGCCTGGCCGCTGAACCTTTGCGTTGAGCGCTATCGCTGCTGCTTGCTGAAGGTTTGCAGCGCGGTCGACGTAGACATGACAGTTGCCTGAGGCGGCGTAGAGAACGGGAATCGTTGCGACCTGCTCGAGCGCCGCCTTCAGCCCCTCACCGCCACGAGGGACGATCAAGTCGACAACGCCCTGCTGCGTGGCGAGCTCGGCGAGCTGGTCACGGCCACCGCCGACGAGCGTTACGACCGAACGAGGCAGCCCGACCGACTCTGCCGCGTCGGCGGCGATCTCAACCATCATCGCGTTTGAGTTCTCGGCCGTGCCAGAGCCACGCAGCAGGCAAGCGTTGCCTGATTTGAGGCACAGCGCCGAGGCATCGATCGTGACATTTGGGCGCGCCTCATAGACGACAGCAACAACGCCGAGCGGCACACGCAGTTTGCGTAGCTGCAGGCCATTCTCGAGTTCGCGCTCTTCGATCAGCTCACCAACAGGGTCGTCGAGCATCGCGACCTGACGCGCGCCGGCGGCGATTCCCGCAATCCTCTCCTGATTCAAGAGCAGACGATCGAGCAGCGCCGCTGACAGGCCAGCCTCGGCGCCGGCGGCGAGATCGAGCGCGTTGGCTTCGATCAACTCACCTGAGCGCTCTTCGAGCGACTTGGCAAGCGCCTCCAGCGCGGCGTCCTTAACTTCGCGCGAAGCGCGCGCCAAAGAGGGCGCGGCGGCTTTTGCTTCAGCGCAAAGCTGCGTGACGCTCGTCTGTTCGGTTGCCATCAGCAGAGAGTAGTCCGGAGCAGCCGCGACCGCGATATCTAGCCGAGTGCCAGATAGTCGCGATGAACCGCGGCTTCGGGCGAGCGGCCGATGATCTGCTCAACCTCGTCCGATTTGAGCCCCGCTACTCGCCCAAGCTCTTCGGCCGAGTAGTTGCAGATGCCCTTACCGATCAAACCGCCTGAGCCGTGTAGCTCTACAGCGTCACCCGGCTCAAAGTCTCCGTCGACGGCGCTGATGCCGACCGGTAGCAGCGATGCACCGGCCTCACGCAGAGCCCGCTCAGCGCCAGCATCGAGCGTGAGCGTTCCGCGCGCCGGTTTTGCGTAGCGCAGCCAAAGCTCGAAGCTGGAATAGCGCTCCTCTTGCGCCGCAAAGCGCGTCCCTTCAGGCTCGCCGCTAAGCGCCCGTGCCAGCGCTCCCTCGCGGATGCCACTAGCGACGGTGGTTGGAATCCCTGCGGCCGTAGCCATCTCCGCGGCAACCACCTTTGAGCGCATGCCGCCGGAACCAAGTCCAGAGGGCGCCTGGCCGATTTCGTATTCGCTCAGCTGCGACGGGTGGCTGATCTGATCGACCAGCGGGGCGCTGGGGTCTGTCCGCGGATCGGCTTGGTGGAGCCCATCCTGGTTTGTCAGCAGGACTAGGCGGTCGGCGCCGACCATGATCGCCACCTGCGCAGCTAGGAAGTCGTTGTCTCCGAACGAGATCTCCTCAGTTGCCGTCGTGTCGTTCTCGTTGACGACCGGTACGACGCCCCATTCGAGCAGGCGAGCGAGGGTTTGGCGGGCGTTGAGGTAATGGCTGCGGTGGCCAACGTCGAAGAAGGTCAGCAGCACCTGGGCGCTGGTGATGCCACGCTCACGCAGCAGCTCGTCGTAAACGCGGTAGAGCTTGCCCTGGCCAACGGCGCTAGCGGCCTGAAGATCGGCCATCGCCTGCGGGCGCGATCCGAGTTCGAGCACCTCGATCCCGCGCGCGATTGCGCCGCTCGAGACGAGCACGACCGAATCGCCAGCCTCGTGGCGCGCGGAAACCTCGTTGCAAACCGCGGTCAGCAGATCGGCGCGTAGCGCTCCCGCTTCGTCGGCGACGATGTTGGAGCCAAGTTTTATGACGTAACGAGCCATTGCCTGCGCAGCGTAGCCGCGCGCGGCTAGGCGGCGTCCAATTCGAAGACCACGCCAGCAATCGAGACCTCGTCACCGGCTTCAAAGCCAGCCTCAGCCAAGGCGTCAATCACGCCCATCCGCCGCAGCCGCTGCTCGACCTGCGCGAGCGCCTCGTCGTTCTCGACGTCGTAGCGGGCGAGTAGTCGCTCTACGGGCTCCCCGCTGACGAGATAACAACCGTCCTCAAGCTGGTTCACCGTCCACTCGCGCCCGGCTCCGGGGCGGAAGACCTGATGCTCGGCGAGCGTTTCGCTGGCCGCTAGCTGCGGCACTGCTGCCTCTAGCGGCACGCGCTGCACTAGCGCGTCGGCGAGCGCATCCAAGCCTTCGCGCGTCGCGCTCGAGGTCACTACGACTGGAACCTCATCGCCAAGCCGTACGCGCCACTGCTCGGCGACGGCGGCCGCGTCGTCGGCCGGTACAAGGTCAGCCTTTGAAAGCGCGAGAACGCGGGGCAATGCGGCGAGCTCGGCGTTGTACCGGCCAAGTTCGCTCTCGATCAGCGCGTAGTTAGCCTCGGGATCGCTGCCATCGAGCGGCGCGAGGTCGAGGACGTGAACAAGCAAGCGCGTGCGCTCTACGTGCGCGAGAAATTCGTGGCCAAGGCCGGCGCCATCACTAGCGCCTTCGATTAGTCCTGGGATGTCTGCCAGCACGAGCTGCCTGCCACCTCGGTCGAGAACACCGAGCTGCGGCTCCAACGTCGTGAACGGATAATCGCCAACCTTGGCGACGGCCCGCGTCAGCGTCGAGATCAGTGATGACTTGCCGGCGTTAGGGACGCCGACGAGGCCAACGTCAGCGAGCAGCTTCAGCCGCAGATCGATCCAGAATTCGTCGCCTGGCAGGCCGCGCTCCGAAAAGCGAGGCGTCTGCCGGGTCGAACTCTTGAAGTGGTTGTTTCCCCGGCCGCCAGAGCCGCCTCGGCAGACGATGGCGCGCGAACCCGGCACAACGAGGTCATGGATCGTCCCGTCCTCAAGCTCGGCGACGGTCCCAGGCGGCACGTGAATCTCAAGTGAATCGCCACCAGCTCCGGAGCGCAGCGCTCCTTCGCCGTGGTTGCCGCGACCAGCCTTCAGCTCGGTCCGCCCGGCCAGCGACTGAAGGTCACGTAGCGAGCCATCGCAGATCAAAACGACGTCGCCACCGCGGCCGCCATCGCCCCCGTCGGGACCTCCGCGGGGTACGTGAGCTTCGCGGCGGAACGAAAGGCAGCCATCGCCGCCACGCCCAGCCTGCGCAAAGATGCGAGCCTTGTCGTGAATCATCGCCAACAAACCCTAGGACCTGCGAGCCCCGCAGCCTGAACAGGAGCAGCCATGCCCGACGAAAAGGTAATTCTCATCACCGGCGCATCAACCGGAATTGGAGCCGCGACAGCGCGCGCAGCAGCCGCGCTCGGCCACAAGGTCGTACTCGCCGCCCGCAACGCGGAGAAGCTCGAACAGGTCGCCGCGGAATGCGGCGGCAAAGGCAACGCGCTCGCGATTCCCACCGACGTAACGAGCTGGGAAGCCAACGAAGCACTCGCCGACGCCGCGCTCGCAGAGTTCGGCCGGATAGACGTCGCATTCGTCAACGCCGGCTTCGGCGGCAAGGGCAGCTTCAGCAAGGACGGCGCGAGCGTCGAACACTGGCGCGAGATGGTCCTAACGAACGTGCTCGGCACGGCGCTAACGATCCGCGCCACGCTCGAAGCCGTGAAGGAGTCCAAGGGTCACTACCTGCTGACCGGTTCTGTCGCCGGCCGAGTAGCAATCCCCGGCAGCCTCTACTCATCAACGAAGTGGGCCGTCAACGGGATCGGCCAGTCACTCCGAGGAGAAATTACCGGCAGCGGCGTCCGCGTCACGCTAATCCACCCCGGCATCGTCGACACCCCATTCTGGGACAACGGCTCACCAATCCCCGACGGCCTAACCGACGACGACATCGCCAACTCAGTCCTCTACGCGATCTCCCAGCCCCACCACGTAGACGTAAACGAGATAGTCATCCGCCCCACCTCCCAAAGCGTCTAGACCCTAAGCAGAGGCCGGTGCCGATGCGCGCGGTCGGTCCGCCGAGGCGGGGAAGTCCGTGCGGTCGCCTGGAAGGCGGCCGGACGCCCCGCTCGGCGAGGCCGACAGCGGGCAGCGGCACCGCGTCCCTAACCGCGTCCCGCCAGCGAGCCAGCTAGCTAAGCAGCTTCGGAGCTGACTACGTTCACGATGCGGCCACGGCGGCCACGTGTGAACTCGACTACGCCTGGCGCAGTCGCAAAGAGAGTGTGGTCGCGGCCGATGCCGACGCCGTCACCTGGGCGGAAAACCGTTCCGCGCTGGCGCACGATGATCTCGCCGCCAGTTACGGCTTGCCCAGCAAAAACCTTGACGCCAAGCCGCTTCGACTGTGAGTCGCGACCGTTACGTGATGAGCCGAGGCCCTTCTTATGTGCCATTAGGTTTAGGCCTCCTGCGCTTCGGCTTTGGCCGGCGCGCTCTTCGTTGCGGCGGCACTCGTGCCGGCCTGCTTGATCTCTGTCACTTCGATCCGCGTCAGCTCCTGACGGTGACCGGTGGTGCGCTTGTAGCCACGCTTTGGCTTGTACTTGAAGACGCGAATCTTCTCGCCGCGCAGGTGCTCGACGATCTTCGCCTTGACGCTGACTTTAGAGAGCGACGAGGCGTCGAATACGGCGTCATCTGAGCGATAGAGCAGCGGCTCTAGGTCAACCGTCGCTCCTTCGTCCTCAGGCAGGCGCTCGACGAGAAGGGTTTGCCCCTTCTCGACGCGGTACTGCTTGCCTCCGGTCTTTACGATCGCGTACATCAGTTCACTCAGCTTTAGTTGGATTCTTCAGCGGCGGTTGCCACTTCGGGTGTAGCGGCGGAACCGCTCTCGGCAGCCTCTTCCTCACTGCCTTGCGGAGGCGAGTCTAGGGCATCTTTGCCGTTTTCTGCGTCCAGCAGCGTCGCTGAAGCCGAATTTCGCCCGGCCTCCTCGATCTTGACCATCCGCTGCTCACCCAGATGCGGCCCTCCGCCGGCAACGGAAACGATGTAGCCGTCGATCTTGGCGACTGCATCATCCACGTTGTACATGTGCGGCTCGACCAGCTTCACGAGCACCTCATCGCCGCTCGCAAATGGCACGGCGCGCTCGCGCACAGCTTCCGCGCCGCCTTCCATAGTCACTTCGAAATGGCCTAGCGGCAGGCCGTCAGTGCCCTCAAAGTGGAACAGCTTGCCGGTCGCCTCCTCTAGTTCACGCAGCATTCGGCCGCCTGCGCCGGTGAATTCAGCGCTGACCCTCGGATTCATTTGGATCAGGAACGCTTCGCTCGCGCGTGGCGATCGCGCCGCGATCTCGCGCAACTGACGATCGAACTCAATTGCGATCGTTTCCTCGCTGAGGACGACGGCGTCGCCGTTGCAGGTTGGGCAGGTGCGGGAGATGATTTCGCGCACACCCTCGGTCACGTTCTGGCGTGTCATCTCGACCAACCCGAGCTTCGAGATCTCAGCCGTGAAGGTCTTAGTGCGGTCCTCGTTGAGCGCCTTGCGCAGCGTCTTCATCACTTCGTCGCGATTCTTCGCTTTCGTCATGTCGATGAAGTCGATCACGATGATCCCTCCCACATCGCGGAGTCGAAGCTGGCGAACGATCTCATCAGCAGCTTCGAGGTTGGTCTTCGTGATCGTGTCCTCAAGCCGCGCCTGACGGCCACGACCGACGTAGGAGCCGGTGTTGACGTCGAAGACGGTCAGTGCCTCGCCGTAATCGACCATCAGGTAGCCACCGCTTGGGAGATCAACGCGCCTGGAAGTGACGCCTTCAATTACCTCCTCTACTCCTGCCTGCTCAAAGAGCGGTGTTGATTCCTGCCATAGCTCTACGCGCTCAACGAGCTCGGGAGCTGTGCG
>JBIHZY010000169.1:0-3587 GCA_044240185.1 Solirubrobacteraceae bacterium | reverse complement strand
GCTACCAGCAGCGGCGCGTCGCTAGCGCCGTCAAGCAGCCCGCCCTCGCTGCTGCGGATCAGCCGCCGTCCATCGCGGACCTTCGCGGCCGACGTCGAGGGCGCGATGATCGCGACGCGATGCCCTCTGCTCGCAAGCTCATCGCTGACCTTGCCGACGAACTCATTCACCTCGCTTGGAAGCTCCCAAGCAAACGGTGTTACCTGCGCGATCGAGAGCTTCTCCTCCACCTGCTCAGCGCTTGGCGGCGGCGCGCTTTGGCTTCGCCTTAGCCTTGGCTTTCGCCTTTGGCTTCGTCGCAGCCTTGCGCTTGTACTTCTTGATGAAGCTCTCGGTGTCGAGCCGCGCCTGGTCATCCGGGCGCTGGTTCTTTGGCGACTTCATCAGGTACGAGCTTGGGCCGTCGAGCTGGCCGCTAATGCCGTTGTTCATCGCCAGCTTGCAGAGCCGCACGGCGTCGATCACGATGCCGGCCGAGTTTGGCGAGTCCCAAACCTCAAGCTTCATCTCAACGTTCAGCGGCACATCGCCGAAGGCTTGGCCTTCAAGGCGGATGTGTGCCCACTTGCGGTCGGTCAGCCACGGCACGTAGTCGGAAGGCCCGATGTAAACATCGTCGGCCGGCAGTTCGTGGCCCATGATCGAGGTGACGGCTTGCGTCTTGGAGACCTTCTTCGATTCCAAGCGCTCGCGCTCAAGCATGTTGTAGAAATCCATGTTGCCGCCGACGTTGAGCTGTGAGGTGCGCAGCATCTTGACGCCGCGGTCGTGGAAGAGACGCGCCAGCGTGCGGTGGATGATCGTCGCGCCGACTTGGCTCTTGATGTCATCACCGATGATTGGCAGCCCGGCCTTCTTGAACTTGCGGCCCCAGTAATCGGAGCTGGCAATGAAGACGGGAATGCAGTTGACGAAACCGCAGCCGGCTTCGAGCACCTGCTCGACGTACCAGCGGGTTGCGTCTTCGGAGCCGACGGGGAGGTAGGAGACGACAACGTCGGTCCGCGTCTCGCGCAGGATCGTTGCAATGTCGGCAGTCTCGCCCGGAGCCTTCTTGATCTTCTCTTTGGCGTACTTGCCGATTCCGTCGAGCGTCATTCCGCGGTAGACCGGTGCGCCGATCTTCGAAGGAACCTTGGCGAACTTCATCGTGTTATTTGGATTTGCCCAGATCGCCTGGCCTAGATCCTTCCCGACCTTCGTGCGGTTGATGTCGAAGGCGCAGGTGAATTCGATGTCGCTGACGTGGTAGCCGCCGAGGTCGGTGTGCATTAGGCCAGGAACTTCCTTGTTCGGGTCGGCCTTGCGGTAGTGCTCGACGCCTTGAACGAAGGCGCTGGCGCAGTTGCCGACGCCGACGATCGCTACGCGCACCTTGTTCTGCTGGTAGCGGGCTCGCCCGTTGGCCGATGAGGCGGTCTTTGAAGTTTTACGTACTGGGCTGGGGCTCACGTGAATCCTTTTCGTTGGTCTGACTTGGGGAGTAACCCCGCAGGAACCTTACCGTTACAGGTCGGTTTGAGCTTCGGGCGGCGCTGCGGCGCTAATCAGCTTGCCGCGAACGTGGAAGATGCGCTGGAGCGTTGTGACGATGCCAATTGCCGCGAGCAGGATTACGGCCGGTGCCAGCAGTGAGAAGTCGCCGAGGCCAAGGCCATTGGCGAAGAGCAGGCCGACGGAGAGGATTACGACGCGCGTTGCGCGGCTGCCGATCCCGACCTTGCAGTCAACGCCGAGTGCCTCGGCGCGGGCGCGCGTGTAACTGACCATCACCGAGGCGAGGATCGCGATGGCGCAGATCGCCGCCTCTACTCCGCTGCCTTGCTCGGCGAAGTGGTAGGCGACTGCTGCCAGCACGACGCCCTCCTCAACGCGGTCAAGTGTTGAGTCAAGAAAGGCGCCAAACGGGGAGCCTTTGCCAGACATCCGCGAGTAGCGCCCGTCGAGCGTGTCGCAGATCGAACCGATGATGTAGGCGATGCCGCCAAGCACGATCATGTCGGCGAAGATCAATCCGGCCGCGACTAGGCAGAGCGCGAAGCCGGTAAGCGAAATTGCGTTCGGCGTTAGTCGTGATTCGATCAGCGCATCGCGCATAGCTTCACGGCGCTCGCCGGGTACGCGACTACTCATAGGTTGTCTCCGGCCGATGAGCAGAACGAGGTCTGATCAGCCATTCGCTTGACGTCGAAACGCGCGGCGATCGAGATCGGCCCTGGGCGTACCGGCGTGACCTCGGTCCAGCCGCCTTTAGCTCGGGCGAAGCAGGCCGATCCTTGGGTCACTTTGAAGAAGCTTGTCCAACGCACGCGGACGATCATAGGCTCGGCGCGGTGCGCTTGGAGTTTGAAGTTGTCACGACCGAGCGAGACGAGCTCGCCAGGGCCGGTTAATAGAGGCTTACTGTTGGCCACTTCGTAGACCTTCCAATTGGCGCTGCTCCAGAGTGGCTTCAGCCAGCTCGGCTGCGAGGCGATCACGGCCAGCTCGCGGCGGCTGCTTGGGTCCGGCGGGGCGTCGGGCACGGCGATGTAGCGAACCGCGTTGTTGCTTAGCCAGCGGTGGTATTCAGCGGTGCTGAAGGGCTTGTCCTTGCGGTAGAAGAGCGCTCCGTACTTGGTGTCGAGCTGCGTTGACCAGCCGCGCGCGAGCGAGATGTGCGGGGCGAGGTAGGTGGCCTCCCAGTGGGCGCGCGTGAACGGGACTTCGACGCGGAATGGTTTGTTGCCTCGCGTCTCGAAATAATCGATTACCGGCTGGTGATAAACCGCGGCAGTAGAGGGATCAACTGCCCCTTTCGCCGTTTCGCGCAGTGGCCCAAGTAGCTGCCAGCAGGCGACGGTGGCAGCGATCAAGACGACTACGCGCAGGTGTTTGAGCGGCGTTGGTCGGCTCAGAATCAGTGCGATCAGCAGCGGTCCGGCGCAGAGCACGCCGAGGCGGGCGACGTTTTCGCCTAGCGGCGAGGGGATCAACGAGGCGAGGATGCAGACCGGCGCATAAAGCCAGGCACCAATCTGAAGCGCGCGGCGCTGTGGGCCCGCCAGCAGGGCAACCGCGATCGTCGCGGCTACGGGGATGATCGTGCTGCGCAGTGGGTACGGCTGGACGCCGCCTTCGGGGAAGCCGAGCGCCATTATGAGCACTGTGATTGCACTTGCCGCCGCGGCGATCGCGGCTCCGCGTGAGCGCTCGGCAATCGCGACGGCAACGGCAGCGAGAACGACGAAGGCGCCGGCGACTGGGCTCGCTGCCGCGCAGGCGATTGCGGCGATGATCGCCAGCACCGTCCGCTTGCGGTCCAGCGCAAGCAGGCAGGCGAGGCCGAAGGTCACGCCGAGCGCGAAAGTTATCCGCCCGATCATCAGGTCGCCGACGGCGGCGAATGCGAACCAGACCGTCGCCCAGCGTGCGGCTCGCTGTGGGAAGTGGGCGCTCATCAGCCGTTCGAATAGAACCGCCGAGGCTGTGACGGCGAGCGCGCCAAGCAGCCGCGGTCCGATCAGCGCGGCCAGTGGCGGGAAGAGCAGGCTGTAGCCAGGCAGGTTGTGACCGCCGTACCAAGATGAATCCCAGACAACGAACCC
>JBIHZY010000168.1:0-3633 GCA_044240185.1 Solirubrobacteraceae bacterium | reverse complement strand
AAACCGCGATCAGAAGCACGTAACGAGAACGAATCATCGAACTTGAGTCTAGACCAGAGAGCGCAGCAGTGAGCCGTTTCGGTCAGCTGAAGACCGCCGCCTTCGCTAGCGTCCGCCGAGTGAACGAGCCCCCCCAGACGCCCTCTGGTGATGAGATGACGCGCGGCGAACGTGTCCGCGGTTCGCACACTGTTCGCGCAGCGGGAGTGGCATCGGCGCAGATGGCCGCGAACGTCCTGGCGCTGGTCACGACCGTCGCCCTCGCCCGCGCGCTCGGAACGGCCGATTACGGCGAGCTGGCGCGGATGGTCTCGGTCTTCACGATCCTGATAGTTCCAGCGACTGCGCTGCAGGCAGCAGCGGCCCGCGACATGACGCTTGGCCGGCTTGGCCCAGCGAGCCATGCGATAGCGGGGCTGCAGGGATGGGTCCTTCGCATCCTGCTGATCACGGCCGGAGTCCTCGCAGCCTGCGTCTTGCTGCGCTATCAACTCGCCGACCTGCTTCAGGTTTCGCAGCCTTGGGCAGCGGCAATAGTTATTCCATCTGGCTTTCTTTGGACCGCGTTGGCGCTCCAGCGCGGTGTGCTGCTCGGCGTCGGCGGGTACCGCCCAGTTGCTGCCAGCCTCGTGGGTGAGCAGGCGTTCAGGCTTCTGTTCGGCCTAGCCGCTGCGTTTCTCGGGGCTGAGGTCGGGCTGATCTTTTTCTGCTCGGTACCGCTTGCGACTATTCCAATCATCCTCATGACGGGGATAATGACGAGGCGCAGGCTCGGACCATCTGACCACAAACCCGTCCGAGTAGGGCTGCGCGACCTCGCTTCACGAAACCCTGTCCCGGTAGCTGCGCTGACGCTGTTCGCGGTGCTACAGAACGCTGACGTTATAGCCGTTGGGCACTTCTTCGACACGACCATCTCGGGCGCCTACGCACAAGCCGCAGTAGCGGCGAAGGGGGTCGTGTGGATTGCTATTGGCCTAGGCCTTTATCTATTGCCAGAGGCAGCCCGCGAGGTATCGAAGGGAGATGACGCGCGCCACCTCTTGACTCGCACCGGCGGTCTGCTGATGCTTGTGGCAATCCCGATTCTGGCGATCTTCTCGTTCTTCCCCGAGGAGATTTTGACGCTGGTCTTTGGAGACCAAGCGAAGCTGGCAGCACCGGCGCTACCTTGGCTCGCCGCGGCGATGACGTGCCTGAGCATCTCTTACCTCGCGCTCCAGTTCTTGCTCGCACTCGGCCGCCGCTTCTTCCTAGCCGTGCTGACAATCGGCGCCGTTGCCGTTCCGGCCGTAGTCGCGATTCGGGACACATCGCTGGAATCGGTGGCGATTGGGCTACTAGTACTCGACGCAATCCTGGCGCTGACCATGCTCGCGATCTCGTTCTCATCTCGCACGGCCGGCGAGCACAGTTTTGCTGAAGGCGATGCCGAAGCGTTTGCGCTCGCTGAGGCGAGCGCAGCGGCAGAAGCCGCGATCCCTTAAGCGGTAGCTCGCAGGCGTGCGATCCGAGCGGACGCGGCCTTCGCCCAACGTCGCCCAAGCGCAATCCCGGGAGCCTCGACCAAGCGGTAGCTGATCGCGGCGGTAACGACCGAGCAGACGAAGGCTGCCACGGCAACAGCACCCCAGCCGAGGTTGTGAAGCCAGACGACCTCATTGAGTTTGAGGATGAACGCCAAGTGGTAGAGGTAGAACGAATACGAGATTAGGCCAAGCAGCATCAACGGCCGCCAACCGAGTGCGACTCGTACGACGCCGCCGAGAGAGCCGCCGAAGACGGCCGGAGCGAGTACACAGACGCCGATCAGGCCCTTGACGATGTGCCGAAAGAGACCGGCGTCGGCCCAGCTTTCCCCGATCCCAAGCGGACCGATCTTGAGTCCAAGCATGGAATAGAGCGCTAAAGCGGCGACCACCCAGAGCCATGGGTTCCGCTCGACAAATAGCAGTACTCGAGGCTTATGCGGCCCAGTGCTGATCGCGACGCTTATGACAGCCATCGCCATTCCGAGCGCAAACTGGTCGGCAAAGGCTGGTAGCGAAATCTGCGCGACTAGGTAGCCGCGATCGCCGGGGATGAAGAGCGGCGAGATGATCAGCTGCCAGAGGACCGAAGCGGCGAAAAGTGCCGCAAGGGCCCAGAGCTCGCCTCTGAGCATCTGCCGACGCCCACCGCCGCGGGGGAGCAGGCGCCGCGCGAAGAATGCCCAGACCGGCAGCGCAAGATAGAAACTGACCTCGATGCAGAGCGTCCATGCCTGGCCAATCCCGCCGATCACGGTCCCGATGTCATAGACCTGCAGGAAGCCGAAGTAGGTGACTATCCCGCTCGGCGTGAAGACAGTTGCTTGAAGCCCGAGGACCAAGGTGACGATCACGAGCGCGACCCAGTACGCCGGCACGATGCGCAGCGCTCGGCGGATTGCATACGGCTCGATCTCTGGCGCACGCTGCTGCTCAAACCGTTTGGCGACGAAGGGGCGATAAATCAGAAAGCCCGAGACGACGAAGAAGATCGGCACGCCAACATTGAGGTTGCCGAGATAGCGCGAGAGAAGGTCGGCGCTCAGCAGGCCAAGGTGAAAGCAGACATGGAAGCCGAAGATCGTTAGCGCGGCGATTGCGCGTACGCCGTCAACGAGAGGAAAGCGTGCGTGGGCGGCAACTACTGGCTCGACCTCGGCAGCCTTCATCGCCAGCCTCCTGCTGGAGCCTTCAGCTCCCAGATGCGGGCGCAGCCGAAGCGCTGGGCTGGGCCAGCGGCGCGTGCCCCGAGGACAACGCCAACGTCAGCTTTAACGCGGCAGGACGCATAGACAAAACGGGCGCCGCTGGTCGCTATAAGGCGTCGAGCAACTGGAATATTTGGCTCCCGACTAAAGAGGTTTTCAACGTCGAGCCCCCTCTGGTCAAAGTCCGGAGTCCACGACCCTGCGCCAATCCAGACAGGCCTCCCGGTGTAGGCGGAGATGTAGGCACCGTCGGCGATCGGGGCAAGCACGCCACCGGGACCTGGCTGCTGCTCGAGCCAGCGCATCGCATCACGCTCGCCTGGCTCAAGGAAGAAGGCTTGATGCCCCGCCTTGACCGCTCCGCGCATCTGGTCGACGCGGTAGAGAACGCCCGGCACGACGAGCACCGCGACGGCGATTGAGGTGAGCACCAGCGGTAGAGCCCTCTGGCCAAGGTGATGGCGGACGGCCACCACAGCGAGGACGGCGAGCGGCAGCGCAAGCCCCTGGAAGGCGTGGAAGGGGAAGGTGCCAACTGGGAGGTAGAAGATCGCTAGCCCTGCGAACGGCCACACGCGCAAGATCCAGTCACCGAGGGTTACCGGGCGAATCCAATAGGCAAAGGCGGCCGGGATCGCGAGCGGAGCCAGCCCGACTACGGTGACCCACCACGGCCAGCGTCCGAAGTTGTTGACCGCGCCGGCCAGCCGCCATGAAGCGTCGTACTTTGAAAGCACGAGGTAATAGAAGAGCGGCAGTGCGGTCGCAGCCAGAACCGGCACCAGCGCCTTGATCGCGGCATACGAGGATGAGCGGCTCCGGCGATCTGCTAGCAGCGAAGCGATGACCAAGATCAATGCGAACGTCGCACCCTGCCACGGCTGAAGCCAGGCAAC
>JBIHZY010000030.1:0-12595 GCA_044240185.1 Solirubrobacteraceae bacterium | reverse complement strand
ACGCGCGAAATTGATGGCGTTCTCAGCGAGCCGGTCGAGGAGCTGACGATCGATGTTCCCGAGGAGCACGTCGGCTCAGTGACCCAGCTTCTGGCGCTGCGCAAGGGGCGGCTTGAAGAGATGGGCAACCACGGCAGCGGCTGGGTGCGGATGGAGTACCTCGTTCCCGCCCGCGGCCTGATCGGCTTCCGCACCGAGTTCCTGACCGAAACTCGCGGCACCGGCATCGCCCACCACGTCTTCGACCGCTGGGAGCCATGGTTTGGTGAACTGAAGACGCGCCAGACCGGCGCGCTCGTAGCCGACCGCACCGGCCCGGTAACTGCGCACGCCTGCTTCGCAATGCAGGACCGCGGCACGCTCTTCGTCGAGCCCGGCGAAGAGGTTTACGAAGGAATGATCGTCGGCGAGAACAGCCGCTCCGGCGACCTCGACGTAAACGCCGTCCGCGAGAAGAAGCTCAGCAACGTGCGCTCATCAACCGCCGATGAACTTGTCCGCGTAATCCCGAAGAAGCTGCTCTCGCTCGAGCAGGCCTTTGAGTTCGTGCGCGCCGACGAAGCGGTCGAAGTTACACCGTCGTACGTGCGCATGCGCAAGGTCACGCTGGATCAGGTTGGCCGCGAAAAAGAAGCACGGCGCTCAGCCAAGGGCTCAGCGCCGCTCGACGCCAACGCCTGATTCGCCCCCGCAGCAGTCGCGCTTACGGAACGCGCTTTTTCGCGTAAGGCTTGACCGGCGGCTCGGCTGGCAACCTTGGAGCTGGGTCTTCGTAGAAGGGCAAGATTGCGCTGGTCGTTGCTCCCGCGGCCGCAGCATTGAGTCCTGGCGCCAGCAGCTTCGAGCAGACGTCCTTCGGCAGGCGCTTGACGTTTGCTGGCCCCTTGTGCGACATCGCATCCTCCGAGGCAGCAAAGGTGACCGAGTCGAGAGCCGAGCCGATGTGGCTGACCTGGCGGCCCGGGCAGATGTCCTGAATCAGGATGTTGGTCGCGCCCTTCAACGATGAGGTTGGGTTCTTACCGGTTGTCGGCTGAACCGTCTCGTCGGTTGCGGTGCGAACCGTTGTCCAAGAGGTCGGGTTCGGAGACTCGTCGCGCTGCGCATTGATCGCATTGAGCATCTTCGATCGAGCAGCCTGCTGCCAGCTCGCGGCTTGGCATGGGTTCAGTGCGCTGCAGCTGCCAAGGTTCACAGTGGTGCCGTGCTGGGTGCCGGCAACGGCAATTACGTCGGTCACTTTGGCGCGCAGGCTAGGCCAGTAGGTCAGCGCCCAGCGCGGCAGAAGTCCGCCCTGGCTGATGCCGAAGATGGCGATCGGCTTGCCATAGCTGGCGGCCATCCGACGGATGCCGGAGACGAGGTACTCAGCGGCAACCTGGATATCGCCGGTAGTGCGGTAAGGGAAGTTGACGTAACAGATCGGCCGACCTGTCGTCTTCAGTGCGGCCGAGCCGATCGCGTAGGCCTCTGTGCCGGTGTAGCCGGTGCCGGTTACGAGCAGCGTCGGCTGCGGGCCGCCACGCTTGATCGCCTTCGGGCAGACGAGAGAATCGGCGAGCCGTGCCTTTGGCGCCGTCAGCGCAGGCTCCTTGTAGGAGCTCTTGGCGACTGCCGAAGATGCTGGCAGAGCGATTGCGATCAGCGAGAGAGTTGCGGCGGCGACAAGACCACGGCGGATTGGTGAATTCATCGTTCGATCATACGTGTTTTCGCTTAAGGCCGCGACGGTAATTGGTTCCGTAAACTTGCGCCTATGCCCGAGATCTTCCGAACCCCAGACGAACGCTTCGAAAACCTCCCCGGCTACCCGTACGAACCCAACTACGTCGAAGTCAACGGGATGCGGCTCCACCACCTCGATGAGGGCGAAGGGCAGCCGGTGCTCTGCTTCCACGGCGAGCCGAGCTGGAGCTACCTCTACCGCAAGATGCTCGACCTTCTAGTCGCCGATGGCAAGCGAGTTATCTGCCCCGACCTCGTCGGCTTCGGCCGCTCCGACAAGCCGACCGATCAGCAGTGGTACACCTACGAGCGCCACTGCGACAGCGTCACCGCGCACCTCGATCAGATCGAAGGGCTCGAGGACGTAACCGTCGTCGTGCAGGACTGGGGCGGCCCGATTGGGCTGCGCTGGGCGACCGAAAACGCCGATCAAGTTGGACGGCTCGTGATCATGAACACGGGGATCTTCACCGGCCGCGTCAGCAAAGCCTTCCACCAGTGGCAAGAGTTTGCGCGCAAGACGCCTGACCTCCCGGTTGGCTTCGTAATTCAAAACGCCACGACAACCGAGCTGGGCGACGACATAATTGCCGCCTACGAGGCTCCGTTCCCGACTCCCGAGAGCAAAGCCGGCGCGCAGCAGTTCCCGCTACTGGTTCCCGTCAGCGAAGAACAGGCCGGCGTTGCCGAGATGGTCGCCACCCGCGACGCCTTAATGGCCTGGTCAAAGCCAGCACTGGTCGCATTCTCAGACACAGATCCAATCTTCCCGTCGCCAAAGTCAGGGAATCGAATCTGCGAGATGGTCGCGAGCGCCGGTGAGCAAGTAGTGATCGAAGGGGCGGCCCACTTCCTTCAGGAAGACAAGCCTGAAGCGATCGTCGCCGCGATGCGCGCCGAGCTCTTTAGTTAAAGGCGATCACGCTGCGGATCCCGTCCTGGGCCTCCATCAGTTCAAAGCCTCGGTTCACTTCATCGAGGCTGAGGCTGTGCGAGATGAACGGGTCAACGTCGATCTCACCTTCGAGATAACGATCGATCAGCTGCGGCACTTGGTCGCGGCCCTTCACGCCACCGAACGATGAACCGCAAACGCGGCGGCCGGTAATCAGCCAGCGCGGAATGATGTCGAGCGTCTCGCCCTTGCCGGCGACTCCAGCGACGGTGCAAAGCCCCCAGCCCATCCGCGCCGATTCGACTGCCTGCTCCATAACCGAGACCAGCCCGGTCGCCTCAAAGGTGTAGTCGGCGCCGAAGCCACCCGTCTCCTCGAGAATCCGTTCAACCGTCTCGGGGCCTGCCGTCCAGGTCTCCGTCGCGCCTTGCCCGCGCGCGAGCTCCAACCTGTCGTCGGAGAGGTCTACGCAGATGATCCGTTCCGCGCCCTGAAGCCGCGCGCCGGCGACGGCGCCAAGGCCAACCATTCCAGCGCCGAAGACAACGCAGGTCGTACCCGGCTCAACCTTCGCCGTGTAGATCGCAGCGCCAAGGCCGGTCGAAAGGCCACAGGCGAAGAGGCAGGCGTGGTCGAGCGGCGCCTCCTTCGAAATGTTCGCCAAGGCGATCTCCGGCATCACGGTGTACTCGGCAAAGGTCGAGGTGCCCATGAAGTGGCGCAGCGGCTCACCGTCGAGAGAGAGGCGCGTAGTTCCATCAGGCAGGTAGCCCTCGCCCTGCTTCTCGCGGATCGCGAGGCAGAGATTGGTGCGCGGGTCGAGGCAGTGGATGCACTCCCGGCACTGAGGCGAGAACAGCGTCACGACGTGGTCGCCTACGGCAACTGAGCTGACGCCCTCACCGATCGCCTCAACAACTCCAGCGCCCTCGTGGCCAAGCACGGTCGGCGCGTAGCCGGAAGGGTCAACGCCCGAGGCCGTGTAGAGATCTGTGTGGCAGACGCCGCAGGCGACGAGCCGCACCAGCACCTCTCCAGCCTTCGGCTCAGCGAGATCAACCTCGCGAACAACCAGAGGCTTACCGAATTCTTCGAGGACTGCTGCTCGGATCTTCATCCGCGCATCTTATGCGCTGCGCTAGATCGTGTTCGACGAGAGCAGCAGCGCGGCGATTGAGATCGGCATGCCGAAGTCCCAGATCAAAATCATCGTGTTGTTCGGCGCGTAGTTCTTGTCGCGGACGATCTCGACGAGGTGGTTGATGCCGGCAAGCAGCAGGAAGCTGATGATCGGAAGCGAGATCGCGATCCAAGCCTCTTTGCCGTGCTGGCTGGCGTAAAGACTGCCGAGCCCAAGGCCAAGAGAGACGAAACCGATCTCAAGCTGGAAGCCGTTCGTAACCCAGCCGATCGATTCGGCCATCTTCTTCGCAAAGATCGTGTGCATCACCGCCGAGGAGAGGAAGACCCAGCCGGCCATGTAGAGCATCCAGCGCAGGTAGGTGATGTCGGTCAGTTCGCCGGGGACGTCACCGGGGGGCGACTGGCCTGTAAGCGCGAAGATCCAGGCGAGAACGAAGAGGCCGGGCAGAACGAGGCTCGAGGCTTTTCCCATTCGCCAAGAGTTCGCTGCGGTCAGCGCGATTCCTCCCTCACGGCGCGAAATACCTGCCAGCGCCCGTAACTGCTGAGTTTTCGCGACCTTACGCCTGGTCCGAAGGCTGGCTTTGGGCCCGCAACGCGGGCCGGAGCGACGAATACGACCGCCGGCGGCTGCCAGTTCGGGCGAGCCTCGGTTGAGTTCCAGCTTCCCTGCACTTCGCTGAGCGGCAGGTTCAGTTTCCACGCCAGCCCCGTCTGCTCATAGGGGTTGATCGCTGGCTTGCCTACCGCGACGACGGCTTCGCGCCCACCAACGGCATCGATAGCTCCGCTGAGCTGCTCCGACTGCTCAGCGTCGAGCCGCGCAACGCTGAGCAAGCGGGCATCGCTGCGCAACACGAAGAGGCCGAAGCCGAGCATCAGAATTGCCAGCGCTCCGCTGGCGGCGTACTTTGCCGATCGCACCGGCACTGCCGCGATCAGCCAGCCGGCACCGACGCCAGCTAGCACGCAGCTAAGCGCTGCCGGCCCGACGAGGTAGCGGCGCGCGCCGGTGAAGCCGAGCTGCGCCATCACGGCAACGACCGCGACCCAGCCGACGACGAGTAGCGCGAGCACGAGAACATCGCGGTTGCGGCGGCGCCAAGCGAAGAGCAACGCGGCCAGCGCCAGCAGCAGCACCGGCAGGATCACCGAATCGCCAAGCCGGCTGACTACCTCGAGCGCCGGAATTGCCGCTCGCGCCGCGCTAGTCGGCGTCTGCCCCTGCGCCGTCGCCGCTCCCTGAGCGAGGCCGCCGGAGCCGACCCAATCGAAGATCATCCAGAGCAGCGGCGGCGCGATCACCAGAGCAGCAACCAGCGGCCGGCGCCCGCTGACTCGTTTCGCGCACCAGACCGCGTAGATCAGCGCCAGTAGCCAAAGCTCGGGGCGGATTAGGCCCGCGAGCGCAAGCAGCGAGAGAGCGCTGAGAGGCCGGTCACGCAGATGAAGCAGCAGCGCGCCGAGCACAAAGACGACAAGCAGCGGCTCCGATGACCCATAGAGCGCGGTGCGCGGCAGGTCGGTGCTGACGACTAGGCCAAAGACGGCGAACCCAAAAGCCGCGACTGCGGCCGCTGGCCCAGCCAGCCGCGCCGCACAGCGCCCCGCCAGCCAGAGCGAGTAAATAGCGGCGCCACGGATAAGCGCCAGCCAGAGGAACGGCGCGAGCCCGTCGATCCAAGCGAACGGCGCGCTGACCAGCACCGGCAGCGGTTTCCACGAGGGTCCGCCGGTCGTGTCGAGCGAGAGATGGGTTAGCTCGCGCGCCCAAACCATCCAAGCCCACGCGTCGTAACCGAGCGCTGGGGCGATCAGTACCGTCGCCGCCCCGAGTAGAAGGCAGCAGGCGATAACGATCCGCTCGTCGGGCCTATCCACGGCGCCGAGCCTATCGGCGCGGAGGCCGGGAAGCAGCACCCTTGGGCGATCGCTCGGTAGCCTCCCGCCCATGCGCCGCTAGAAGACGGTCGCCTGACGAAAGGAACGCAAGTGGATAATTTCGAAGGAAGGACCGTTTTCATGTCAGGCGGAAGCCGAGGGATCGGCCTCGCGATAGCCGTTCGCCTCGCGCAGGAGGGCGCCAACGTCGCGATCATGGCGAAGACCGACGAGCCAAACCCGAAGCTGCCGGGAACGATCCACACGGCCGCCGAGGAGATCAACGCCGCCGGCGGCAAGGCGCTGCCGATCCTTGGCGACATCCGCTACGAAGATCAAGTTGCTGACGCTGTCGCGAAGACGGTCGAAGAGTTCGGCGGGATTGACATCTGCGTCAACAACGCCTCTGCGATCGACCTGCGCCCGATCGGCGAGCTGCCGCCGAAGCGTTACGACCTGATGGCCGACATCAACGTGCGCGGCACGCTCGTGGTTACTCAAGCCTGCCTTCCACATCTGCGTCAATCCGACCACGCGCACGTGCTGACGCTCAGCCCACCGCTCTCAACCGACCCGAAGTGGCTTAAGGGCCATGGGCCGTACACGGTCGCGAAGTTCGGGATGTCGATTCTGACGCTCGGCCTGGCGGAAGATGAGCGCGCCAATGGAGTCGCGGCGAACTGCCTTTGGCCGCGCACGCTGATCGCCACGGCGGCGGTCCAGAACCTGCTCGGCGGCGACGAAGCGATGGCTCAGGCGCGCACGCCTCAGATCGTCGCCGACGCCGCGCGCGAAATTCTGATCCGCGACCCTGCGGAGTGCACAGGTAACGCGTTCATTGACGATGAGGCGCTCGCGCAGGCAGGAATCACCGACCTCAGCAGCTACGCCGAGGATGATTCAAAGCTGGCGCTCGATATCTTCGTTGACGGCTGGCCGGAGGCCTAACTCGCAGTAAAAATCTCGTTAAGGCGCAGCGGGAATGGCAACAGAATGGCGAAGTGGTCCTAGGCTCGTTACAGACCACAAAATGTCATACGTAGATATCCATTGCCACATTCTGCCCGCCGTCGATGATGGCGCGCGCGACCTTGAAGAGAGCGTCGAGTACGCGCGCAGGCTCGTTGACGAGGGCGTTCGCGAGCTGATCGCAACCCCCCACGTCGGCAATCCGCGCTTCCCCTTCGACCCCTCCGAGATCGCCGACCGCGTCGCCGCGCTCAGCTCTGAACTCGAGCAGCGCGAGATTCCACTTCGAATCCACGCTGGCGGTGAACTTCACCCTTCGGACCCAAACGCGCTCAGCGACGATCAACTCGAGCTGATCGCCAATGGCCCAGCCGGCGCCCGCTGGCTGCTCCTTGAGATCCCTTTCGCTGGCGTTGACCAGCGCTTCGCCGACGACTGCCGCGAGCTAATGGCGCGCGGCTTTGGCCTCGTGATCGCTCACCCCGAGCGCGCCCGCGGGCTCTTCAGCGATGGCGGCTGGCAGCTAATTCGCGGCCTCGTCGCCGAGGGTGCGCTGCTACAGATCAACATCTGCTCGCTGCTCGGCAACAACGGGCTCGAAGCACAGGAGGCCGCTGTTGGGCTACTGCGCAGCGGCTACGCCTTTACGCTCGCCTCCGACGCCCACCCAGGCACGCGCGACCACACCGCAGCGCTCGGTTTCGCGCTGACGCTGAAGGCCGGGGCGTCGTCGCTTCAAGCCTGGCGGCTAACGCAGGCCAACCCTCGCTTCCTGCTGCGCAGCGGCATTCCCGCCGGTTTTAACGAGCAGCGCGGCGTCAGTCTCGGCAAGCCGCTGCCAGTCGCCTGAGCGAAGCTGCGCGAAGCTCGTACGCCGCAGGTATGTTGCGCAGATGCGCCACTCGAGCATCGCTGCACTAATCACCTCCGCTGCTGCGCTCGTTGCGCTCCCAGCGGTCGCCTCGGCCACACCGAGCGCAAGCGACCCGGGAATCTGGCGGCTCAAATCAGCCACAGCGATCAGCTTCACCTATTGGCAGGGGATCAGCAGCGTGACAGGCTCCGCCGACCCGGCGCTGCTCTTTACCGGCATCGCTGAGGGCGCCTATCGCACCAACTCGAAGCTGAAGCAGACGACAGGCACTGGCAGCGAGATTCCAGCCGCAGTCAAGGCCGCCGAGGGCTACAACCACATCGGCGACGGTTCGTTCGATCAGTCAGAGGGCGGCCGCTTCCTGCTGCCGCTGGAGTGCTACTACCCAGGAGCCGGCGGCAACACGTGTAAAACCGGCGCGATCGGAGTCGCCGATCCCAAGAGCCTCGCTTGGCGCTACTACGTAAAGCTCGACCCGGCCGCCATAGCAAAGGCGATGTGGGTCGAAATGTCACCCGATGGAAAGTACGCCTGGACCTCGTCCGGTGATGATCTACTTGCCTTCCGTAGCTCCGACATCAGCGCCAAGAATGCTGCCCCAAGCGGCAGCCCCATCAAACCTGCCCGTACTCTCAGCGGCGCACTGAAAGGGCTCGGCGGAGTCACCGGCGCCGTCTTCTGGCGCGGCAAGCTGCTGGTCGCCGGGCAGAAGGGCGCCGAGTTCCAGATCAACTCAATTAATACCGCCAGCGGCGCAGTGAAACTCGAAGCGGCGCAGACGCTATCCGGAGAGAGCGAAGGGCTCGACATCGTCCCGGTCGCCGGCGGCCTCCTGCAGTGGCAGATCATGCCTGTAAGCAACACTGGCCCCGCCACGTACGTCCAGCCAACGCTTATGAGCTTCCTCCCCGTCAAACCTGTGGTGCTGAAGCTGAGCGCCCGCGCCGACGGCCGCAAGGCAACGATCGTCACGGTGACGGCAGGCGCTGGCGAGCCGATTCCACACGCAGCCGTGAAGCTTGGTTCGGCCCGCGCCTGGAGTGGCCGCGACGGTACGGCGCGCCTCAACGTTGCGACGCCGAAGAAGCGCACGACTCTGAGCGCGACACTGACCGGCACGCGCGGCGGCGTGCTGCGCCTACCGCGCTAGCGCTTAGGGACTGCCCGGAGCGCAGCGCCCGTAGGCGAGGAAGTACTTATTGCTGGCGAGGTATTTGAATCCGGGCGGCGGGATCTGCAAGCCCTCCCAACCGTTGTCGACGGCGTACTCATTGATGTTGAGGTCGGGGCGCGTCTCGAAGGCCGGGTTGATCATGATTGCAACGCCTTCAGTCTGTACAGCTGCGGTGCGATCAGATCGCGGGATGATCTGCGGCGGATCGAGGCGGAAACTCCATTTGGCCTCGGGCAGCAGCTTCTGGTTGGGAATGCTAACGGGGCCGCAGAGGCGCGCTTTCAGCACCGCAGGCTGAGTCATGATCTCGCGGAACTCGTTCGTGATCGCGCGGCGCAGACGGATGTCCTCGTCGACTCTGCTGACGTTGAGGTGGGTGGCCGTCCAGGCCCCTCCGACAATGACCAGCAGCAGTGCGCTGGCTGCCCAAATCTTCTTGAACTTAGAGCCGCGCTCAAGCGTCGTCCAGCCGGTCAACGCGAAGGCAGCGAAAAGGATCAAGCCGACAACTGCAATCAAGATGTAACGCCAAACGTTGGCAACGCCGCCGCTGGCAATCACGAGGTACGAGAACCAGGTCGTCGCGACCATGATCGCTGGGACGATTAGCTGCTTGCGCCGCTGCTGGACCGCCAACGCGACGCCAATGCCAGCTAGCAGCGAAAGCGGAAGTTTCAGCACCGAGTTAGTCCAGAAGAGCGTGTAATAAGGCAGTGTCACCAGCGGCCGACTGCGCCCGAGATCGACACCGGTGCTGCTCGTGACGGTCATCGAGAAGATCGGGTTGCCGGTCACGATCCAATCGGTTGCTACCCAAATCGCGGGCGCAATTGCGGCGTAGCAGAGAATCCGAAAACGGCCCGACCAGCTGAGCGGGTAACCGACCCATAGGAAGTAAAGCCCAAGCAGCAGCCAGGCCTCAGGGCGGAGCAAGCCAGCCAGCGTCAGCAGCACCCAAACGATGCCGCCGCGGCGGGGTGAGCGCGCTTCAAGGTAGGCCGCCCAGCAGACCAGCGCCGCGTAGGGCGGATCGAGAAAGCCAACACCCGCGAGCCAGGCGACGTCGAGCCGCGTCGCCATTAGACCGATCGCTACGAGCCCCCCGACGATGCCGGAAATAAAGAAGCCGAAACGGAAGACTGCGATCAGTAGCGCTACGTAACCAATCAGCGAAAGCGCAACAAACATCTGTGGCCCAGCGGCGCCGAATGGCTGCAGCAGTAGCCCAACCGCGATCATCAGCGGATGCTGTGTCGGCGCACGGTAGGAGGCAAAATTGGGAAGGTTTCCGTCCCAAATATCGCGCGACCAATTCAGTGCCGTGAGCGTGTCTAGAGTTGCAGGCGGCTGGTACTCGATGAAGCCAACGGTCACAGCGATCGAGATAACGATGATCAGAGCGATCATCACGTAGCGCTCTAGGCGTTCGTCGCCGCCGGCGCGATTGCGTTCGGTCGTCGACACGACGCTTCAGACTAGCGGCCGTGGCGGATTACCAACGACAGCGGGCCGCTCATTTGAGCGGCCCGCGTTTAGCAATTTGTCGTCGCTTAGTTCTAGCGGTGACCGTTGAACTCAATCGCCTGCTGGAAGGTCGGGCGGTTGGTCCAGCGCATCGTCGTTCCGCTTAGAAGACCCGGTGCGAACGTGATCCGCTCACGGGTCGCGCTGGAGCGCCAAGTGGACGGATCGGCGCTGGCGGTATCGACGGCAAGGTCGTCAGCGGCAGTCTTGATCGCTGCCCAGAGAGCCTGCGAGCAGCTATTGACTGTGCCGTCGCCACAGTACTGGTGGCTCCACGGCGCCTTGACCTTGTCGCCGAGGATCTTTCGCAGATCCTTGTCGATGTAGGAGTACCAACCGCTGCCGAACGATGAGCCACCAGAGCTTGGGTTATTCGAATAATTCATCTGGTTCCTCAGCGCGTCGGTCATGTCGGTGCCGAGCTTGCCTTCCATAACGGCGCGGGCGATGCCAGGGAACGCCTTGTCCATGATCGCAGCGCCCGGAGCGGTGATTTCACCGTTGCCGGTTGTGTCGAGGCGATCGGCACCGTTGGCGACCCAGGTGTCAACTTCGGCGGCAGCATCCTTTGCGAGCTGACTGGGGCCCTCGGTCTTGGCAAGCACTCGCTTGATTACCGGCCAGCTGATTGAGCCGCGCAGATCGCGCGTTGCCGCGCCGTTCATCACGCCGACGACATTCTCAAGCTTCGACTTCGACGGGAAGCCAGTGAACAGCTCAACGCGTTGAGCTGAGCCCCAGCCGTATGTACCGTCAGCGGCGCCCCACATCGGAGCCGGCTTGTTGTTCCAGTTGAGGATGTAGCCGGACGGCGGATCGGCCTGGTGCGGATGCTGCTTCTCGGTCAGGAAGCCCTTCCAGTCGTAAGCACCGGTACCGAGCGTTGCAAGGCTTGGATCGGTTCCCTTAGCGCGAACTGGCAACCGGCCGGACGAGAAGAAAGCGATGTGCTTGCGCTCGCTGTAGTGAATGTTGAAGGTCGTCTCAAGCTCGTTTGCGATCTTGAAGAACGATTTAGGCGAAGTGACCTTGTTCTCGTTCATGTGCTTGAAGAAGAGCGCGGACACCGGCTCGCGGCCACGTGTTGCGCGCATCGTCGAGATCGCGTAAGGCTTTCCGCCGACGGTCACCGTTCCACCGATAGGCCCGTGGACCGACTCGTTGAAGACCAGTTGACGGGCAGGCTCACCCCCGCCTGCACCAAGCAGGCCAGCGTCGAAGCGCTTCATCGCTACGCACTTACCCTTGTAGTTGTAATGAGTCGACGTCCGCGTTGGGGTTCCCCCGCCGGGCTCGCAGAGCTGCTCGAGGAAGACGTCGGTGTTGTCGTTGCTGGCGCTGGTCAGCGACCAGGCATAGTCCTTACCGCGTCCAAGCAAGCCGTAAGGCATCGTTGGAGGTGCAGCGCCAGCGAAGTCGAGCCCGCCTCCGTGAATGTCGACCTGCATCACGATCTCGGGGTAGAAGTAGCCGAGCTGCGGGCCCATCACGGCGAGCGAGTTGCCGCTTGCCGACTTACCTGGCCCCACAAGCAGTGCGTTCGATGCAAGCTTGTGGCTCGACGCGGTCGCTGCAAGCGTTGCGACCGCTGCAGCACCAGCGGAACCAGGGTCAACGAGCGGCGATCCTGGAGTGGCGACGTTCGGAGCCGGAGCGAGGTTGTACGGGAATGCCTTCGGGATCGAGGTTGCCGCTTCGGCCTCGTTCGTCTGGCTTAGCTCGCGGTAGATCTTCGTACCGTCTGCAACCCCGAACTTGGTCTGAAGCTGGTTGAGGAACATTGAGCTGTTGACTCCGCCGCCACCCCCGTTGCCGAAGATCGAGCCGATAAAGGCGTAGGCCGCGATTGCTTCGGTCAAACCGACGCGCGGCATGCGGTCGGCTGGCGCGCGCTCGCGCAGGTTGAAGGCGTTGACGCCGTCTGCCCAGCACTTGAGGTCGGCGAGTACTTCCTTGCCTTCCTTGCCGTACTTCGTCATCAGCTTGGCCTGATCGGCAACAAACTTCTTGGCTGCAGCGCTCGGAGTGAACTTGCGGCCCGAAGTTACGAGGCCGAAGGCGTTGATGCCGGGGATGTCGAGCGTGGCGGCGAACGCTGGCCCAAGCCCGAGGCCCAGCAGCAGGCCGCGATCCTTAGCGGCTACGTAGCCCATGCCGAATGTGACGTCGCAGCGAGTCTTACCGGTGATGTGGGGAATTCCGTCGGCGGCGCGGACGATCTTCAGGCCCTTGCGGCCGGTGTTCTCGGTCTTGACGATCTTGCCGGCTGGGCCGAACTTCTCCGACAGGAACTTGGTCTTCAGATCGGCGGCTGTGACGTTGCCGCGCAGCGGCGTCAAGGCGTCGTAGAGCGCAGCTTGGTCGGTTGAGTTGCGCGTTAGCGGCAGGTTGCCGTCGGCGCCAGGAGCGA
>JBIHZY010000029.1:0-12601 GCA_044240185.1 Solirubrobacteraceae bacterium | reverse complement strand
CCCGCACGGGGCATCTGCGCCGGTCGTCGCTGAGCTGCGCGCTGCCGGCGTGCCGGTCGTTGATCTAAGCGCCGATTTCCGGCTCAGCGACCAGAGCGTCTACGAGCAGTGGTACGTGCCGCATACGGCGTCAGAGCTACTCGAGGGCGCCGTCTACGGCCTTCCTGAGCGCAACCGCGAGCAGATCAAGGGCGCAGGCCTCGTCGCCAATCCTGGTTGCTACCCGACCGCTTCCGTGCTCGCGCTCGCGCCGCTCGCACCATTCATCAGCGACGTCGTAATTGACGCCAAAAGCGGCGTATCCGGCGCCGGGCGTGGAGCGAGCGACGTGACGCACTTCGTCAGCGTCGATGAGAACGTCAAGCCATACGGCGTTGGCCAGCACCGCCACATGCCGGAGATTGACCAAGAACTCGCGCTCGCAGGCGCCTCCGACCTAACCGTCACCTTCACGCCGCACCTCGTCCCGCTCGACCAAGGCGAGCTTGTGAGCTGTTACGTCACGCTCAGTGAAAGCGTTGACATCGACGCGCTCTACGCCGCCGCTTACGACGGCGAACAGTTCGTCCAGGTCGTCGACCATCTTCCAGGGGTCCGTGAGGTCCGCGGAACCAATCTCTGCCGGATTAACGTAAGCCTTGACGAGCGCACCGGTAAGGCGTTCGTTTTCGCCGTGATCGACAACCTTTGGAAGGGCGCCGCGTCGCAGGCAATTCAGAACCTCAACCTGATGCTCGGGCTGCCTGAAGACCAGGGGATCGAGCTATGAACATCTTCACCTCACGCTGGGCGCCGGTCCCTGTTGGCGTCCGCGAAGTAGCTGAAGGCGGCCTGCCCGCAGGTTTCCGCGCCGGCGCGCTTTCAGCCGGAATCAAGCCCTCTGGCAAGCTCGATTTGGGAATCATCGTCTGCGACGAGCCCGATGCCACTAGCGCCGCCCGCTTCACCCGTTCAGGCGTCCAAGCCGCACCTGTATTGCTCACACGCGAGCGTTGCCACCTTGGGCAGCTGCGCGCCGTCGTCGCCAACAGCGGCAACGCCAACGCCGCCACGGGGCACGACGGATACGAGGTTGCCGAGGCAATGCAAGCGGCTGGCGCAGCCGCACTTGGACTCGGCGCGCACCAGGTAGCGGTCTGCTCGACCGGCGTGATCGGAGTCCAAATGGACGCCGAGCCAGTCGTTGCTGGCATCAGCGAGTGCGCAGGACGGCTCTCCACCGATGGCGAAGAAGATTTCCAGCAGGCGATCATGACGACAGACGCATTCGAGAAGCGCGCGACGATCGAGATCGCGCTCTCCGGCGGCCCTGTGCGGATAAGTGCCCAGGCCAAGGGCGCGGGGATGATCCAACCCTCGTTCGCAACGATGCTCTGCTTCATCGAGACCGACGCCAAGCTCGAAGACCACACCGCCGAGCTGCTGCTCAGCGTGACCGTTAAGCGCAGCTTCGACCGCATCTCGGTTGACGGGCAGCTCTCAACCAACGACACGGTCGTGCTGATCGCCAGTGGCGCCAGCGGAGTGGCGATCGACCCTGAGAGCGACGATGAGCTTCGCTTCGGCGAGGCGCTCGACGGCCTCCTGCGGGCGCTCGCGATCGCGATCGTTCGTGATGGCGAAGGCGCCGTTCGTATTGGGCGGGTAGTTGTTCACGGCGGCAGCGGCGCAAACGTTGAGCGCGTAGCGCGGACGATCGCCAATTCGCCTCTCGTCAAGACGGCGCTACACGGCGGTGACCCCAACTGGGGGCGGATCGCACAGGCCGCCGGGATGGCTATCCCTGACTCGGCGCCGCTGCCGGTAGACATTTCGATCGAAGGAATGCAGGTCTGCGTAGCCGGTCAGGAACTCGACCATGATCGCGACGCGCTCGCGGTCCGCGTCAGCGGCGACGAGATCGAATACACCGTTGGGCTTCCCGGCGAAGGCCACCAAGCTGAATGCTTCTTTTCCGATTTGAGTCCTAAATACATCAGCATTAACGCCGACTACACGAGCTGAGGCCATGAACCCAATCAAGCCCACAAGAGACGTCGCAACGCTGCTTGAGGCGCTGCCCTACATCCGTGAATTCCACGGCCAAACGATCGTGATCAAGTACGGCGGCGCGGCGATGGAGGACCCTGCGCTCTGCGAGGAGTTTGCCCGCGACGTAGTGCTGCTCAAGTACGTCGGCCTCAACCCGATTGTCGTTCACGGTGGCGGCCCGGAGATCACCGACTACATGGAGCGGCTTGGCCTCCCGGTCGAGTTCCGGGGCGGACTGCGCGTCAGCGATGAGGCGACAGTTGAGGTCGCGAAGATGGTGCTTATCGGCAAGGTCAACAAAGAGATCGTGCTGCGGCTCGGGCGCTACGGCCAGCCAGCTGTTGGGCTGAGCGGCGACGACGGCAACCTCTTCAGCGTCTCTCGCCGCACCGCCCCCGATGGCAGCGACATCGGCTTCGTTGGATCGATTGATCACGTTGACGTCGACGTCCTCAACCACATCGCGACCGACTACATCCCCGTGATCGCCTCAATCGGCCCCGGCGTCGACGGCCAGAGCTACAACATCAATGCCGATGATGCCGCGGCCGCGGTTGCGCTGGCGACCTCGGCCTACAAAGCGATCTTCCTAACCGACGTGGCTGGCTGGCTCGAGAACCCTGAAGATCCTGAAAGTCTGATCAGCCAGGCCACACCTGACGAGCTGCGCGCCGCGCTGAATTCAGTTGATGGCGGCATGCGGCCCAAGCTTGAGGCCTGCCTCAACGTCGTTGACGGCGGCGTCGGCTCGGCGCACATCGTTGATGGCCGCGTCGCTCACTCGCTGCTGCTCGAGCTTTTCACCGATGCCGGTATGGGAACCAAGATCGCGGTCTCAGAGTGAAGCTGAGCGACCTCCAATCGGTCGATGATGCGCGCGTCGTCGGTACCTACGCGCGGCTGCCGCTGCAGATCGTTCGCGGCGCTGGTAGCTGGGTCTGGGACGAGGACGACGACCAATATCTCGACCTGCTCTGCGGCATCTCAGTAACGAACCTCGGTCATTGCCACCCCCAAGTTGTTGACGCGATTCGCGATCAGTCGAGGACGCTGATCCACGCCTCGAACCTCTTCTATACAGAGCCGGGGATTCGCCTTGCCGAAAAGCTTTCGGCTTCCTCGCTCGGCGGCAAAGTGATCTTCGGGAACTCCGGCGCTGAGGCGGTCGAGGCGGCGATTAAATGCGCGCGGCGGGCAAAGCCGGGCGGAGAGATCGTGACGCTCGAGAACGCCTTCCACGGCCGCACCTACGGCGCCCTCTCGGCAACGCACCAGGAATCTAAGCAGGCGCCATTCGCGCCAATGATCCCCGGCTTCAAACCGGCGGCCGCGACCGTCGACTCGCTCGAACAGACCGTCGGGCCCGACACCGCCGCGCTGATCATCGAGCCGATTCAAGGCGAAGGTGGTGTTTATCCAATCGCCAGTGACGTGCTGCTCGCTGCCCGTGAGATCTGCGATCGCCACGGCGCCGCGCTGATCTTCGACGAGGTCCAGGCCGGGATGGGGCGGACCGGCTCTCTCTGGGCTTACCAGCAGACCGGAGTTGTGCCAGACGCGATTACGACTTCGAAGGCTCTCGGCGGCGGGCTGCCGATCGGCGCACTGATCACCGGCGAGCGGCTATCCGGCGCGCTTCAGCGCGGCGACCATGGATCAACCTTTGCTGCCGGGCCAGTTGTGGCGCAGGCCGCACTGGCCGCGCTCGCGGTGACCGACGACGAATATCTGCTCGGCCGCGTCAACATGCTTGGCGAGCGGCTGCGCGAGGCAATCGCGCTGCTGCCCGGAGTGACTGAGGTTCGTGGCCGCGGACTGATGATCGGCTTCGACATCGAGGCTGGCGACGCCCCCGGGATGGTTAACGCCGCGATCGCCGGCCAACACGTGTTGATGAACGCGACCGGCCCCAACACGGTCCGCTTGCTGCCGCCTCTCACAATGGACGACGACGAAGTTGCTGAGGCAATAACCCGAGTCGCCAGCGCGCTCGCCGACCACGTGGCCCACAGCTAACCGCCAACTCTGCCTACACTGCCGCCGATGACCGAGACAGAGCGAACAGCCAGTTACGTAGCCAACCCGGACGAGGTTGGGCGCGTCCTGCTGCTCTTTTCGGGTGGGCTTGACACGAGCGTGATGTGCAAGTGGATTCAGGACGAGTACAAGGCCGAGGTCGTCGCGCTGACGATCAACCTCGGCCAGCCAGGAGAGGACTACGACGTCGTCAAACAGAAGGCACTCGATCTTGGGGCCATTGCTGCGGAAGTGATTGACGCCCGCGAGGAGTTCGCGCGCGACTTCGTCACTCCTTCGATCCTCGCCAACGGCACCTACGGGCTCGGCTACCCGCTCTTCACGGCGCTTGGCCGCCCATTGATCGCCAAGCTTGCAGTCGAAGCTGCGCGTCGGCACGGCTGCGACACAATCGCTCACGGCTGCACCGGCAAAGGAAACGACCAGGTCCGGATTGACGGCACCGTCGCCACCTTGGCGCCGGAGCTGAAGATCGTCGCCCCGGTCCGTCAGTGGCAGATGGGGCGCGAAGAGGAGATTGCTTACGCGCGCGAGCACGGAATCCCAATCAAGGGAGGCGCCGAGCAGACGCCGTACTCGATCGACGACAACCTTTGGGGTCGCTCCTCAGAAGGACGCTGGATCGAAGATCTCGACCACGCACCGGACGACGACGTCTTCCAGCTCGTAACGCCGCCCGAGCGTGCGCCGGACGATGCTCAGATCGTTGAGATTGGGTTTGAGGCCGGCGTCCCTGTAAGCCTAGATGGCGACAAGCTCGGGCTAGTCGAGCTGCTCGACCGCGCTACCGAGATCGGTTGCCGCCACGGGATCGGCATCGTCGACCACATCGAAGACCGGATCGTCGGGCTAAAGGTGCGCGATATCTACGAGGTCCCAGCCGCGACGATCATTCTTAACGCCCACGCCGAGCTCGAGCGGCTCGTTTCGACAATCCATCAGAACCAGTTCAAGACCAATCTCGACCGCCAATGGGCCTACCTCGTCTATGCCGGCCTTTGGTGGGAGCCGCTGCGCGAAAACATCGACGCTTACATGCTGAGCGCCAACGAACGCGTCACGGGAACAATTGGGATCAAGTGCTTCAAAGGCACGGCGCGCGTCGTTACGCGCTCGTCGCCGAACGCGGTTTACGACGCCGCACTCGCAACTTTCGACACCTCCGGCGGACTCTTCAGCCAGAACGCCTCGCCAGGTTTCATCGAGCTTTGGACGCTGCAGTCGCGGATGGCTCACCGTCTGCGCGAGTCGCAGTCCGACGATCGCGGTTAGTCTGCAGCAATGAGCAAACGGCACGCGTATCGAACGGTTGGATTTCTTGTCCTCCGCGGTGGCCGCTTTTACATCCGTCTGCGCTACCCAAATCTGCTGCGTCAAGTGATCACCGTGATCGCCTCAATCGCCGCTGTCGGGCTTCTAGTGACTCTGATCGCGGCGCTGACAGGTCGCAGCAACGTCAACTCGATGACTCCCTAGCCTCCGCGCACGGTACGGTTCGAGCAATGGAGCAGGTCAACCCAGCTCAGAACGATCCCGATCGATTCATCGACGAAGGAGTGCTCGCTGATCGCCGCGCTCGTCGCGCCGAGTTGGCTGAGGCCGAAGTGCGCGAACGGCTTGCGGGCGCTGAGCGGCGCGTTGCTGAGCTCGAACAGATTGCGGATGAGTCTTCACGTGCGCGCGCCGAACTGGCGCAGCGCACGAAGCGCGACCTCAGCATCGCCGCTGTGCTTGGCGAAGCCGCCGACGCGGTGCGCGCTGCGCGCGAAGCGGTCGACCATGAAATTCACGCTCGCAAAGCTGCGGAAGCTGCGCTGCGAGCCGAGCGAATCGCTCGTGAGGCGGCAGAGCAATCGGTCGTGGCAGAGCGCGCTGCGCGCGATGCTGCGACGGCAGCAATCGTCTCGGCGCGCGTGAGGAGCAGCGAGGGGACTCCACCAGCGTCGACATTCCAAATTCCAGGGCCGCTTGCGCAACCACCGTCGGCCCCGACGCCTGAAACCGAAGAGCTGCTCGCAGGGCTTGCGAAAGCTGCCGAACGGCTCAGGGCACAGACGCCTGTGCCCACCGACGGCGTAGCCCCGAGCGCCGAGCGGACAGGTGCGCAGGGCGCTCCTCCAGCCGACGCGGCAGCGACCCCGCAGCCTGGCGGCGGCGGACTGGTCGGGCGCACAGCTCGGGCGCTTCGCAAGCTCCGCTCAGAGCGGCCTTAACGGCTTCAGAGGGGTCGCCCGCGTCCGGTCTGGCGCCTATCCTCAGCGCTCGGTGTCTGCCCCTCAATCTGTCCATCTCCACGTCCACTCCGAGTACTCGCTGCTCGATGGCGCCTGCGCGATCGATGCGCTAGCTGAGCAGGCCGCAAGCTTCGGGCAGTCAGCCCTTGCGCTGACCGATCACGGCGTGATGAACGGCGCGGTTGAGCACTACCAAGCCTGTAATAAGCATGGAATCAAGCCGATTCTCGGCTGCGAGATCTACTACGCAGAGAAGCCAAAGGCTGGCGCCAGCGGCAAGAACGAACACAACCACCTAACGCTGCTCGCCTCCAGCGACGCTGGCTACCGCAACCTCGTCAAGCTCTGCTCAGACGGATTTCTCGAAGGGCTAGAGCGCGGCAAGCCAACCGTCGACATGGCTCAGATCGATAGCCACAGCGAAGGGCTGATCGCCCTTACCGGTTGTCTTGCTTCACGTTTCGCGGGGCGGCTCGCTGACGGCCGCGAGGACGAGGCTCGCGCTCATGTTGACCAGCTCGTTGGCGCGCTCGGCGCCGAGAACGTCTACTTCGAAATCCAGAACAACGGCATCGCCGCGCAGGACCGCGCTAACGAAGGGATCGTGCGGATCGCGCGCGAGATGGGCGGCTCGCTCGTCGGTACCGGCGACGTCCACTACCTGCGCCACGAAGATCACCGCCACCACACCGCGCTGCTCTGCGTGCAGACAAAGTCAACGCTCGCCGACCCGCGGATGATCTTCGAGACGAACGAGTTCTACCTGCGCAACAACGAACAGATGGCCGAGTCGTTTAAGGAGTGGCCTGAGGCGATCGCTTCGACTGTCGAGATCGCCGAGCGCTGCAACGTTGAGCTGGAACTCGGGCGCCAACTAATCCCTCGTTTTCTGCCCGAAGGGGAAGACGAGAAGACTTACCTCGCTGAGCTTGTTGGCGAAGGACTCCGTGAGCGCTACGGCGCGCCGCCGCCGGCCGAGGCGATCGAGCGGATGGAGATGGAGCTCGCCGTAATCGACAGGATGGGTTTCAACGCTTACTTTCTGATCGTTTGGGATTTCGTCCGCTGGGCGCGCGAGAACGGCATCGTCGTCGGCCCAGGCCGTGGCTCGGCAGCGGGTTCGATCGTCGCCTACACGCTCGCGATTACAGACGTTGATCCACTCCGATACGACCTCCTTTTCGAGCGCTTCCTGAACCCCGAACGCGTGTCGATGCCGGACATCGACATCGATTTCTCGGTCCGTGGTCGCGAGCGCGTGATCCAGTACGTGACTGAGAAGTACGGCCGCGAATCGGTCGCGCAGATCGTCACCTTTGGCCGCATGTTCCCGCGCCAGGCAACGCGCGACGCAGCGCGAGTGCTCGGCCACGACTACGGAGCTGGCGACAGGCTCGCGAAGTTGATCCCCGATCCAATCCAAGGCCGCCCACCAAGCTTCGATGACTGCATGAAGGAAGGCCAGCCGCTGCGCCAGGCCTGCGATGACGATCCGACTGCCGCCCAGATCGTTGATGTCGCCCGCGGCCTCGAGGGCGTCGTCCGAAACTCGTCGATCCACGCCGCCGCCGTCGTCATCGCCGATCGTCCACTTACCGAGATCGTTCCCGTCCAGCTCGCCGATGCCAACACAACCGACGAAGACGGAAATCGCGTCTACAAGGTTGTGACGCAGTTCTCGATGAAGCCGGTAGAGCAGCTCGGCCTGTTGAAGATGGATTTCCTCGGCCTTCGCAACCTTGACGTGATCGAGGACGCGCTTGACATTATTGAGCGCTCCGACCGCGAACGGCCACACATGGCGACGCTGCCGCTCGACGATCCCGCGACCTACGAGATGCTCGCGCGTGGTGATTCGGGTGGCGTCTTCCAGTTCGAGTCGGAGGGAATGCAGGACGCGCTGCGGACCGTCAAGCCGACCGAGTTCGACGACCTCGTCGCGCTCGTCGCTCTCTACCGCCCCGGCGCGATGGATCAGATCGGCACCTACGCAAAGGGGAAGCGCGACCCATCAACAGTCACGATCCGTGACCCGCGCCTCGCACCGATTCTGGGCAAGACCTATGGCGTAATCCTTTACCAGGAGCAGGCGATGCAGATCGCCACTCAGCTCGCCGGCTTCAGCGGCGCAAAGGCCGACGACCTGCGTAAAGCGATCGGCAAGAAGGACCGCGGCGCGATGGGCAAGCTCGAACCCGAGTTCCGCGAAGGCTGCAAGGCATCGAACACGGAAGCTCACGTGATCGACTGGATGTGGACGACGAACGAGAAATCGGCCGACTACTCGTTTAACCGTTCGCACGCCGCCTGTTACGCGCTGATTGCCTACCGCACCGCTTGGCTGAAGGCCAACTTCCCGGCCGAGTACATGGCCGCGCTGATCTCCTCGGTTATGGATACGAAGGACAAGGTGCCGATCTTCATCAACCGCTGCGAGGAGATGGGGATCGAGATTCTCCCTCCGGACGTCAACCTTTCCGACCACACCTTCGTCGTCGACAACGGCGCAATTCGCTTTGGCCTCGACGCCGTCAAGGGCGTTGGGTACCAAGCGGTCGAGGCAATTAAGGAGAGCCGCGAGCGAGACGGCGACTTCGGCTCGCTCTGGGATTTCTGCGAGCGAGTAGACGGCCGCCTCGTTAACAAGCGCGCGCTGGAGGCGCTGATTAAGTGCGGCGCGTTCGGCTCAACCGGTGCTACGCGTCAAGGGATGATGCAGGTGCTCGAGCAGGCGCAGGCTTCGGGCCAGCAAGCTCAGACGGACGCGCAGATCGGCCAGTCGTCGATTTTCGATGAGGTCGGTGAATCTGACGCGCCGACCGTGGGGAAGGTCCATCCACCGATCTCCGGCGCGGAGTACAGCGAACGCGATCTGCTGGCCGCTGAGAAGGAAGCGATCGGCTGCTTCCTCTCGACTCATCCGCTCAAAGAGGTCCGTGGCGCGCTGCTGGGAGCCTCCGACTGCTCGCTCGCCGCACTCTCTGACCGCCGCGACGGCGATTCGGTGACGGTGGGCGGCATCATCACCGCGGCGCGCAAGATTCGTACGAAGAAGGGCGATCAGATGATGTTCGCGACACTCAACGACCTTGAAACTGACATTGAGCTCGTGATCTTCGGCAAGACGCTTGAGCAGTACGGCGAGGCGCTCGGCGTCGATGAGATCGTGCTTGTGAAGGGGCGTGTGGACCACAAGGACAGCAGCAAGGTCTGCGTCGTCGTTCAGTCGATCCAACGCTTCGAGCCGAGCGCCGATCAGATTGAGAAGGCCGCAGCAGCGGAGGCGCTCGAGGCGCTCGGCCCTCAGCCGATCCACCTGAAGGTCGACGCGACCGACAGCGGCCTGCTCGCCAGTGTTATCGACGAGCTAAAGCACATCCTTGGCAATCACAGCGGCGAGCACGAGGTGGTGCTCGACATCACGACCTCGGGTGGTGGCCGAAGCCTCAAGTTTGGCGAGGGGTACCGAGTCGCGCCGACGCCAAGTCTCCGCGCCGAGCTAGAGCACGTGCTCGGCCCGGCGACGTACCGCCCCGCCGGCCAAGCTGCCTGAACGCTAGGCGCGCGCTTTGAGGCCGCGCTCGCGGAGCGCGGAAGCCTCTTTGACCTGCTTCTTCGTTGGGCCCTTCTTCTCCGGCCCTGGTGTCTCAAGCACGCACGGCAGGTCGGCGAAGCGTGGCTCGGAGAGGAAGACAGCGCAGCCGTCGGCGCCGAGCTCGCCATTGCCAAGGTCGGCGTGACGATCGCGGTTCGAACCGAACTCCATCATTGAGTCGTTGCAGTGCAGTGAGCCGATCCGGCCTTTGCCGGTCGCTTTTACGCACTGATCGATCGCAGCGGTCAGCGCGTCGGCGCTGCGGATCTCAATCCCCGAGGCCAGCATGTGGCAGGAATCGAGGCAGATCCCAAGCCGCTCGTCGCCTCCAGCGGCTTCGATCAGCGCGCCGAGCTCATCAAAAGAGCGGCCGAGCGTGCCACCAGCGCCGGCGGTGTTCTCGAGGTGGAGGGCGCATCCTTCACTCTCCGCTAGGGCCTCAGCGATCGTCGCTCCGGCCCGTTCAATCGCCTGGCCAACGTCGCCGCCTTTCGCCGATCCGGGGTGGAGGACGACGGCAGTTGCGCCGAGCGCCTCGCCAGCGTTCAGTGACGCCGTCAGCGAGGTCAAAGTCTTCTCGCGGATGTCGGGATCTTCACTGGCCGCGTTGAGCAGGTAGACGGCATGGATCAGTAGCGCGTCGACTTCGCTGGCCTCCATCGCCTCGCGAAACTCCTCGACCTGCTCGTCGCTGTAGATCGTCGGCTTCCACGCGCGCGGGTTCTGATTGAAGATCTGAATAGAGCGTGCACCGAGCGCTTCGCCGCGTTCGATCGCCTTCGCGGGGCCGCCAGCGGGGGAGACGTGAGCGCCGATCAGCATGCCGCCGCGCCACTATTTGAAGTGTCCATCACTAGATTCCTATCGGTATGCGCGTTCGCTTTGCTCCCAGCCCTACCGGTCAACTCCACATTGGAGGCGCTCGCACCGCTCTTTACAACTGGCTGGCAGCCCGTCACGCAAGTGGAACGTTCGTGCTTCGAATTGAGGACACCGACCGCGAGCGCTCAACGCCCGAGAACACGGCGCAGATCCTCGAAGCGCTCGAATGGCTCGACCTTGACTGGGACGAGGGACCGCTATCGCAGGCCGAACACGAGCCGCGCCACCGCGCCGTCGTCGAGCAACTGCTGGCCGACGGTCGCGCCTATCGCACCAACGCCACCGCCGACGACGTCCGCGCCTGGAAGGACGAGCACGGCGATGACCGTGGCTTCCGCGGCACGCCGGAGGACGAAGGAGCGGTGCGGCTGCGGGTGCCCGATACGGGTGAGACGGTGATCGAGGACCTGATCCGCGGCACGACAACCTTTCAGAACGTGCACCTCGACGATCCGGTGATCGCGCGCGCCGATGGGAGCCCGCTTTACAACCTCGCCGTCGCAGTGGATGACTTAGACGCCGGCATCACAGATGTGATCCGCGGCGTTGACCACCTTTCAAACACGCAGAAGCAAGTGTTGGTGCTCGAAGCGATGGGAGAGAAGCCGCCCCGCTACGCCCACCTCTCTTTGCTTCACGGGCCCGATGGCAAGAAGCTTTCGAAGCGCCACGGCGCGGAGTCGGTTCAGGAGCTGCGCGACAAGGGCTACCTGCCGGAGGCAGTTCGCAACTACCTTGCTCTGCTCGGCTGGGGCGACGCCGACGACGAGACGCTGATCCCGACAGACGAGCTTGTGAAACGGTTCGACTTCGCGAGCGTTACGCAGGCACCAGCGCAGTTCGATGAAGCCAAGCTGCGCTGGATCAACGGTCGCTACCTCCACGAGCTCACCCACGAAGAGCTGACTGAGCGCGTTGAAGCGTTCGTTGGACGCGATGGGCTCGGCCCGGCAGTCGCAATTGCCGGCGAGAAGATCCAAACCCTCGCCGAGTTTTGGCCGCTCTGCGGCTTCATCTGGGACGGCCCCACTGATGACGCCAAAGCGCGAGAGAAGTGGCTCGGCGCAGAGAACGCTCCCGCCCTGGCAGCGGCACGCTCCGCGCTCGAAACTCTCGCCGTCTGGTCGCTTGCTGAGATCGAAGCTGCGCTGCGCGGCGTCGTCGAGTCGCAGGGCGTAAAGCCGAACGCGGTCTTCCAGCCGGTTCGCGTAGCTCTCGCCGGGACGACAGTCTCTCCTGGGATTTTTGAAACGCTTGAGCTGCTCGGGCGCGAAGAGTCGCTCAAGCGCCTTGACGCCGCCATCTGATCAGCAGATAAGCGATCAGCACTCCAGTGGAGTCGATCAGGACGTCTACTGGGCTGCCGTTTCGGCCCGCGACGAAAAGCTGGTGGAACTCGTCGCTGATCGCCCATCCAACGGCAATCACTGCGGCCGCGGCGGGCCAGCGCCAGTCAAACGCCCGCCACCAAAGCCCGAAGAGGAGTCCATATTCGGCGGCGTGAATAAGTTTGCGACCGATCAGATCAATCGTCCCGAGTCCCGAATTAAGATCGGACTGCGCGCTAAGGAAGTAGATCAGACCCATCAACGCCAGCGGAGGCGCGAAACGTGAGATGTAGTTCCTGATTGTCGTCGAAGCCATCAATCTGGCAGGGTAGAGGGGTGATTTCGATTACGACCAAGTCTCCGTACGCCATATCGGCTCTGACCGAACTCGCGAGGACCCCTGATCACCCGGTTCCAGTCGGCGAGATCGCCCGCCGCCGCGACATTCCTGCTCAGTTCCTTGAGCAGCTAGTAGCCACGCTCCGGCGCGGTGG
>JBIHZY010000167.1:0-3672 GCA_044240185.1 Solirubrobacteraceae bacterium | reverse complement strand
CTGCGCGCAAGGCGCGCGCCGAGGAAGGGCAGCGCGCCTGGGAGGCTGAGCAGCGCCGCCAAGAATCGGACAAGGACCGCAAGGTCAACGACCCGTTCTCCTCTCAGGTACCCGACCACTCGGTTGTTCACCGCTACGCGCGCTGCCTCTCTTACCCGGAGTGGGGCGTGGGAACGGTCAGCGGGATCTACTTCACCGGCGATGGCGACGACATTCAGCAGTGGGCGCGAGTCAGCTTCCAGCCAGGCGTGCGCACCGTTCCGGCCGACAGCCTCCAGTTCGTCGATTTTTCGAAGCCCGACCCGGGCGCCGATCGCGTTGAGCGCTTCATGACGGCGGCCCGCCACGCGCTGGCAGAGGGCGAATACGGCCTCGCCGCCCAGCGGCTGATCTACGCCCGCGACGCCGATCCTGAGAACCCTGCCGTGCTGCGGCTGATGACTTTCGCCTTTTGGCAGGATGGCGAGATTGACGCCGCCGCTCGCTCCGTCCGTGCCTGGGCGCGGGTTGAGCCCGAGCGCCCGGCGCCGCAGCGCTTCGCCTCACGGATCTATGAGCAGATGCGGGCATTCGATCTGGCTAGTGAGGCCGCTGAGCGCGCCGCCGCGCTGGCGCCTCAGGACGCTGACGCCTGGGAGCGGGTCGGTCGCTTGGCGCTGCGCACCGGCCACCCCGAGCGGGCTGCCGAGGTGCTCGAGCGTGCTCGCGAGCTGGCGCCCACGGTTGAAGGGCTGCTCGATCTAGCGCTCGCCAAACAGCTGCTTGGCGAGCTTGGTGGCGAGCTAACGGCCTGCGAGCAGGCGACCGTATTGGAGCCCGAGTTTGCCCCAGCTTGGTCGCGGCTCGCGCACGCCTTGGCTCGCAGCGACCGCGTCAGCGATGCGATAGCGACGGCCGAACGGGCGTTGGCACTGGAACCGGGCGACATTGAGCTAACTGAGCTTCTCGAACAGTTGCTCGAGAAGCAGCCACGCGCGCTGCCAGCGGCGAGCTAGCCATTCTCGAAGGCCCGGGCGGTCAAGTCGGTTCAGATTCGTTAGCCTCGGCGCTAATGCGCCTGCTCGTTGCCCGCTGCGAAGTTATTTACACCGGCCGCCTCGACACAGTTCTTCCCGAGGCGCTGCGCCTAGTGATGCTGAAAGACGATGGCTCGGTGATGATTCACGCCGACAGTGGCGGCTACAAGCCGCAGAACTGGATGACGCCGCCGACCGTGATCGAGCATCACGGCGATCCGCTGGAGCGGATAACGGTTCGCAAGCGCGCCGGCAAGACCGAGGACCGCTTGGAGATTCACATCTCGGAGTTGATCTCTGATGTAGAGCACGACATGGGCGAGGCGGCAGAGCTGGAGAAGGACGGCGTCGAGGCTCACCTGCAAGAGGCACTCGCCGACGCTCCGCAGTTCTGCGGCGAGGGCTTTCGCCTAGTCCGGCGCGAATGGCCGACCGACATCGGCCCGGTCGATCTGATGTGCCGCGACGAAGGCGACGGATGGGTCGCGGTTGAGATCAAACGCGTCGCGACGATCGACGCTGTTGAGCAGCTAACGCGCTACCTCGAGTTCATCCGCCGCGATCCGGCGATGACCGATTGCCGTGGAGTGCTCGCAGCTCAGGAGATCAAGCCGCAGGCACGGACTCTGGCTGAGGATCGTGGGATCGCCTGCGTTGAGATTGACCTCGCGGTAGTGCGCGGTGAGCGTGAGCCTGATCTGACGCTGTTTGAGCCCTGATCGGCGCCGTTAGTCGGTGAGCGCTGCGGCGAATGCGCTGAGCGCCAATGGATCACGCAGCGGCGGCCCGTGGCCGAACAGCACCAGCTTCGGTTGCAGCGCCGCGAGGCGCCGCGCGCTGGCACGATTCTGCGCTGGATCGGGGGTGAAGAAGCCGGGTGGTGTGTGGAGCCCGACGGCGGTCGTCGCGAGGCTCATGTTGAAGAAGACGTCGCCGCAGATCAGCGTGCCGTCCTCTTCGCGCCAGTAGGAAAGGTGGCCGGGGCTATGGCCGGGGGTTTCGAGAGCGACGAAGCCGGAGCCGATCTGATCTCCTTCGTGCAGTTCACGGTCTGGCTCTACCCCGGGGAACTTCATGTAGCTCTTCAGCGCGGAGCGCCCAAACGGCACATCGCCCGGTTCGGCCCGCCCGCTGCGCAGTCCGTCGGCGTCATTGGCGCCAACCCAGATCGGGATTCCAAGCACCGACTTCAGCTTTTTCGAACCGCCGGCATGGTCGGCGTGGGCGTGAGTCAGCGCGTGCGCGTGGATCGTGCGGCTGGCGGTTGCTTGCAGCAGCTTCTTGAACTGGAGTGGGTAGCCAGAGTCGACGAGCACGTCGCCGACTAGGTAGGCATTAACTCCGTTGCGCGGGGTCAACGGGATTTGGTAGACGTCACGGGCAACCATCTGCATCGGATAAGCGTATAGCGGCGAGCGCCGAGAAGGCGATGCGTCATAGAGTGTTGCCTATGCCTGAAACCACAGAGAGCGCGGTCCTCACAGAGCGCCGCGACAACATCCTGATCATCACAATCAACCGGCCTGACAAGCGCAACGCGGTCAACAAGGCCGTAGCCGACGGAATCGGCGACGCTGTCGAACTGCTCGACACCGACGACGCGCTGACGCTCGGCATCCTGACCGGTGCCGGTGGCGGATTCTGCGCCGGAATGGACCTCAAGGGCTTTGCCTCGGGCGAAACGCCTTGGCATCCCACGCGCGGATTTGGCGGCATTGTCCAGCAGCCACCGCTTAAGCCACTGATCGCAGCAGTCGAAGGTTTCGCCGTTGCCGGCGGGCTCGAGATCGCGCTGGCCTGCGACATGCTCGTCGTCGCCAAGGGCGCCAAGCTCGGTGTGCCAGAGGTCAAGCGCTCACTCGTCGCTGCCGGCGGCGCACTACTGCGCCTGCCGCGCAAGCTGCCGCTCAATGTTGCGACCGAGATGGCGCTGACCGGTGACCCAATTTCAGCCGAGCGCGGCTACGAGCTGGGCCTCGTCAACCGTCTCGCCGAGCCAGGCAGCGCGCTTGACGCGGCGGTTGAGCTGGCCGAGCAGATTGCCTGCAACGGGCCGCTTGCCTTGGCAGCTACGAAGCAGATCCTCGAGGACAGCCGTGAGTGGACCGACGAAGAGTTCTGGGACAAGCAGATGGAGATCGCCGGCCCTGTCTTCGGTTCAGAAGATGCGCAAGAAGGCGCAGTCGCCTTCACCGAGAAGCGCGACCCGGTCTGGAAGGGTCGCTGAGCTAAGCGCCCGAGTTGGTCTCGCCACTGAGCGTGGCGACCAGCGACCGCGGCCCGCCGTGGTCGCGGTGCTCGCAGAGGTAAATCCCCTGCCAAGTGCCCAATGCGAGCGAGCCGTTCGCGATCGGCAGAAGCAGCGACGGGCCGGTGATCATGCTCTTGATGTGCGCCGGCATGTCGTCGGCCCCTTCGAGCGTGTGCGTCCAAGGGAAGCTCTCTGGCACTGCGGCTTCGAGCCAGCTGCGCGTGTCATCGCGCACATCGGGTGAAGCGTTCTCACCCAGCGTCAGCGAGGCCGATGTGTGGCGGATGAAGAGCTGGCAGAGGCCGACCGAGAAGGCCTCGAGTTCGTCGATCGCATCGAGCAACTCTCCCGTTACAAGGTGAACCCCACGCGGCCGCGCCTGAAGAGTGATCTGAGTTTGGCTCC
>JBIHZY010000028.1:0-12760 GCA_044240185.1 Solirubrobacteraceae bacterium | reverse complement strand
TGACGGCGAGACCGGCGAGCCGGCCGCGGTCGGCTGGTTCGTCCACGTCTTCGTTGACGCGCAGACGCGCCGCCCGTCGGAGATCTCCGCTCAGATGCGCGCGCTCTTTGAGCGCCTGCAGGTCGCTTAAGTGACGAGCGTGCGTGCCGCCGTGCTGATGCGCAGCGGTGATCCTGGCCCGTTCGCTTCAACCGAGCCGATTCAGATCCGCGAGCTTCAGCTAGATCAGCCTGGCGCTGGTGAGCTAAAGATCAAGATCCACGCCGCAGGGCTCTGCCACTCCGACCTCTCGGTGATCAACGGCGACCGCCCGAGGCCGGTTCCGATCGTGCTTGGGCATGAGGCGGCAGGTGAAGTGACGGAGATCGGCGCCGGCGTTAGTGAGTTCAAGGTCGGTGATCGTGTCGTACTGGCCTTCGTTCCCTCCTGTGGCGAGTGTGAGGCCTGCCTAGCGGGCCGCGCGGCTCTCTGCGTGCCTGGAGCGGCTGCGAACACGGCAGGGACGCTTACGTCAGGCGAGCGGCGCTGGAGCGGCGAAGAAGGTGAACTGCTCCACCACCACCTTGGAATCAGCGCCTTTGCCGAGCAGACGATCGTCTCTGAGCTTTCAGCGATCAAGATTCCCGACGACCTCCCCTACGAGCTCGCCTCGCTCTTCGGCTGCGCCGTCCTTACCGGCGTTGGCGCCGCACTGAACGCAGCAGAGATTGAGCCCGGGCAAACGGTCGCCGTATTCGGCCTCGGCGGTGTTGGGCTGGCAGCAGTGATGGGCGCGAAGCTGGCCGGCGCTGGGCGCGTTATCGCGATAGACCCGGTAGAGCACAAGCGAGCGCTGGCGCTGGAGCTTGGCGCCGATGACGCACTCGAAGGCGGCTCCAGCACGGTCGAAGAGCTCAAAGAGATGACCGACGGCGGCCCTGACCGCGTGATCGAGACGGCAGGATCGGCGAAGGTGCTCGAAACCGCCTACTTGGCGACTCGCCGCGGCGGCATCACCGTCACAGTCGGCCTGCCCAACCCTGAGGCGCTGCTCTCAATCCCCGCAGTAAGCCTCGTAGCCGAGGAACGAACGCTGAAAGGCTCCTACCTCGGCTCCGCCAATCCAAGCGAAATGCTGCCGCAGCTGTTCGACTACTGGCGCGCAGGAAAACTGCCGGTCGAAAAGCTAATCAGCGGCCGCTTAAAGCTCGACCAGATCAACGAAGGCTTCGACCGCCTCGCTTCGGGCGAAGCGGTCCGTCAGATAGTCCTGCTCTAGCTCGTACCAGCAGCCGGACCACGCTCTGCCGGCTCAGCAGTGCTCGACTGATTCCAAGCAGCGACCCTCGGCCCTGAACTTGCAGCACGGGCCTGCGCGCCCGCCAGGCCACGATCGCCCTCCCCCGGCTGCCAGCCGGGGCCGCCGAAGAGATGGCCGAGCTTATTTCGCAGCCGTGAGCATGGCGCACGTCGTTCCAGACGGCCACGTACTCATGAAAGGCAACGCGCACCGGGTTGAAGGTCTCGATGTTCGTCGTCAGCCCGTAGACCGCCTTTTCATCCTCCGGCTCGAAGCTGCCAAAGAGCCTGTCCCAGATGATCAGCATGCCGCCGTAGTTGCGGTCGAGGTAGAGGTCGTTGGTTCCGTGGTGGACGCGGTGGTGCGAAGGCGTGTTGAAGATGAACTCGATCGGTTTTGGGAAGCGGTGGATCCGTTCGGTGTGGAGGAAGAACTGGTAGATCAGGCTGACCGACTGCATCGCGAAAATCATCCACGGCTGGTAGCCGAGCAGCGCGAGCGGCGCCCAGAACGGGACTGCAGTTATCGGCACCCACGGCTGGCGGAGAGCCGTCGAGAGGTTGTAATGCTGGCTTGAGTGGTGAACCACATGGCTGGCCCAGAAGACTCGTACCTCATGGCTGATGCGGTGGTAGGCGTAGAAGGCGAGGTCGTCAAGGAAGAAGAGCAGCAGCCAAGGCCAGATCTGGTCGGTCGGCATCCGCAGCGGGCTGATTGTGTAGAGCGCTGCGTAGAAGACGATTACTACCAGCGCCCAAACAGCACCGATCACAACGCTGCCTAAACCCATCGTCAAACTCGTCGCCGTGTCGCGGCGTTCATAGCCGACGACTCCATCCTCAGCCTTGGCGATCTTGAACGAAATCGCCTCCAAAGCCAAAAAGACGATGAAGAACGGGACGGCGAATAGGACTAAATCGTGCATTGCTCAGCCAGATTACTCGAGCTGCTCGCCAGATCGGGGAGACAGGATTTGAACCTGCGACCGCCCGGCCCCCAGCCGGGTGCGCTACCAGACTGCGCCACTCCCCGTGGCCCTTCAACTGTGTGCAAGCGGGCGACGGGAATCGAACCCGCCCTAGAAGCTTGGAAGGCTCCTGTGCAACCACAACACCTCGCCCGCAGGCTTCGTAATCCTACCGCGGCTGCGGTCAGCCAGCGCGCTTCGGCCGCACCGTCACGAGCTGCGTCATCTGAACCGGGTGCAGCGAGCAGAAGAGCTTGTACTTGCCGGGCACGTCAAAGCGCTTAGTGAAGCTCTGGCCGGCCTTCATCCAGTCAGAGTTGAACCCGCGCGGCCCATCGGCGACGGTGACGTCGTGCTGGAGCACGCTGCCAAAGGCCCATGTCACCGAGCCGCCTTGGGCGATCGAGATGTTCTGGCGCGTGTAGAAAGAGTCGCCAACGTCCAGACGGGCGCTCAGCCCTGTCATCCATGTCGGCCCCGGAGGCCGAGCAACCTCAACCGCGCGACCCTTCGAATTGAGCCCGATCAACGGGACGGGGAATACAGGCACGCGGCTGCGGCCTTTGATCTTCGTCCCGACTTGTTTCAGGTCGCCCGGGAGACGCGCGCAGCTATTGGAAGGCGAATCGTCGCGGGCGATGTAGACCAACATCAGGCCCATCACGCGCGTGTGCGGCAGTTCCCCGTCATAGATCGACGAGAGCTTCAGATCTTCGCCTGCCCGCACCGCAATGCCGCTACTGCTTTCGATCCGAGTCATGTTGATCGGCCCGGGCTCGTGCAGGACGGGCTTGACCTTGTAAAACGGGTTGCTGGCCGCCCCCCAGGTTGGCTTTGAGCGGTAGAGCGCCCGGTCGCCGCAGCCCGGCTGACTCAGCGTCAACTCTTTGGCACCGCCGTGAACGTGGCCGAGTCCCGCGACGATGCGGCCGTTGAACGGCGCCTTCAGCGTCTGTGTGCGCACATGCGACGAGCCTGGCTTGCCTCCTCCAGGAACGCTGTAGACCAAGCCTTGGGCGCTGCGCGACGCATCAAAGGTCATCGGCTTAACCGGCGTTAGGTTGGGGTTCGTGTCCCACGTCAGGCGCCAGCGGATCTTGACCGAATCTGTCTGCGCGCGGTGGTTCATCAGCATCCAAACCATGTACCACTTCTCAGCAGCGTCGACCGGGTAGCCGTAGCCCGGCGGCAGCTTCATCACAGCCCGTTCCTCGCCATCGCCGTAGAACGGCGTAACTCCGGCTGGGCCGCCGTAGGCGGCGAAGACAATGTGGTGGAGCATGATCCGGTTGATCGGCACCTCTTTGCCGGTCTTGACGTCAACGACATCGACCGACATCGCAGTGATGAAACCGTCGCCGACTGGCCGATCAACCGCCAGCGGCGGGCCGTACGAGGAGTTTCGCTCAACCGAGTAACCGCCGACCTTGACCGGCGCCGAGGTGAAGGTCATCTCGGTCGGCGCGGCGAATGCTGAAGCGCTAGGAACCAGCAGCGCAGCGCTCACGACCAGCGCAGTTAGAAGTCCCCTCTTCCCCATTGGCAAAGTATAGGTCGCGGAGAGAGCGACCACTGCAGTTCGCTAGGGCCCGGCCAGCTCGGCATCAGAGTCGGTCTTCGCTCCCTTGAGTAGGAAGAAGGCCAGTAGCGCGCCAACGACGCAGACGGCCGCGCAGAAGATCATCGCCGCGCCACCTCCATTGTCGAACGCGTCGTAGACAATCTGAAGTGTGCTCTCAGAGAGCGTCGAGGTTGGCTGTGAACCGACCAGCACGTCGAGCAGAGTCGACTGCGGAGTGCCGCTGAGGAGAGCGCTGTTGGCAGGCTCGTCGAAGGTCTTGACGGCGACGTTCTGGAAGACGGCGGTCGAGATCGCAACGCCAAGCGAGCCGCCGATCATGCTCATCGCCTTGAAGACGCCCGATGCAACGCCCTCGCCGGCGCCAGAAGAGCCGACTGCCAGCTCAGCGGCCGGAGTGATCTGGAGGCCAATCCCGGCGCCGACGAGGATGAACCCCGGCAGCAGCGAGGCGTAGCTTCCACCAAGCCCTGTCAAGAAGAGGCTGCCGAAGCCGAGAATCACCATTCCCAGGGCGATCGGCAAGCGGTAAATCTGCCGCTGCGTCAGGTGCTCTCCAAGAACGTTGACGATCAGCACAACAAGCGTCGCCGGTAGCAGCAGCGCGCCGGCCTTCAGTGCGCCATAGCCCATCACAACCTGGAGGTAGAGCGCCATGATGAAGATCACGGCTGAGAAGACGATGTTCGCCAGCAAGTTGGCCGAGACGGCGCCCATGAAGGCGGCGCGACGGAAGACTGAGAGCGGCACGAGCGGCTCTTTCGCTCGCGACTCAACCAGCACGAAGAGCGCAAAGAGCGCGATCGAACCGCCGAAGTAGAGCAGCAGCTGCGATGCGCTCGCCGTGTCGCACTTCACTAGCCCGTAGGAGAGCAGCACCAGGGCGCCCGTAATCACAACCGCGCCGGGAACATCGAGCTTCGCTCCCTCGCGCGTGTTGAAGGTCTCAGGCGTCGTTCGGATTACGAGCCAGATCGCGGCGATTCCCAGCGGCAGATTGATCCAGAAGATCGCAGCCCAGCCGAACGCTTCAATCAGGCCGCCGCCGATCAGCGGCCCGACCCCTTGCCCACCCCAGGCGACGGCGATCCAGATCCCGATCGCTCGGGCGCGTTCGTGCTCGGGGAACTGAACGGCGACGATTGCGAGCGATGAGGGAAGGATCGCGGCCGCGCCGATGCCTTCGATCACGCGACCGATAACAAGCTGCTCGGTGCCACTGGCGCTACCTGCGATGACCGACCCAATCAGCAGCAGTACGCCGCCGGCGACGAAGACCTTACGGCGGCCCTTCATATCGCTCAAACGGCCGCCAAGGACGATCAGCGAACCGGCGAGGAAGTAGCCGTTAACGGCCCACTGCAGACTGTCCATCGAACCGCCGAAGGCCTGGCCGATCGTTGGCAGCGCGATTGAGATGTCGGTCGCTGTAAGCCAGACGAGCCCTGTGAGCGTGCAGAGCGCCAGCAGAGAGAGCCAGCGCTTGGGATTGACGTTGTCGATTGCTACCGCAGCGGTTGTCATCGCTGTGACGCTACATCTAACCGCTGACGCATCCGCCTCGCGCTCTAGTTTTCCCTTGCGTGATCCCCGATCCCGTCCAGACACCGCTTTGGCTCGACCTTGCGGCGGTAACGACCTCGGCGCTGGGCGGTTCGCTGGTAGCGGTGCGAGCAAAGTTCGACGTCACCGGCGTCGTCGCGCTAGGCATTCTCACCGGCCTCGGAGGCGGCCTGCTGCGCGATATTCTGCTCAACCAGCTCCCGGTTGCGCTGAAGAACCCTTGGTACATCGTCGCCGCCGTGATCGCCTCGGCCGCAGTTGCAGTTCTCGCCCATCAGATGACGAAGCTGGTTTGGCTGCTGCTGCTCTTCGACGCCGCCGCGCTTGGTCTCTACGGCGTAACCGGCGCGAACAAGGCGCTCGCGAACGGAATCAGTCCGGTTCCGGCGGTTCTCGTCGGCCTAATTGCGGGGCTCGGTGGCGGCGTTATCTGCGACCTGATGACGACGAAGCCGCCTGCAATCTTCCAGCGCGGCCACCTTTACGCCACCGCGGCCTTCGTCGGCCTCGTGCTCTACGTCGTCGCGATCAAGCTTGGCGCGCCTGCAACCGAAACCGCAGTCGTTGCCGCGCTGATCATCTTCGGACTGCGGATCGCCGCCCGTTCACGCGACTGGAAGGCTCCGCAGCCCGTCGACGTGCCACACGAGATTCGCAAGCGGCTCGAAGCCGACTAGCTGCTGTTAGGCGGCAGCCAGCGTCGGCGCGTCAGCCATCACGGCGTCGAACGCGGCCAGAACCTTGTCAGCGGTCGCGATGTTGGCGTTGTAGCCCATCAGGCCGAAGCGCCACATCGCAGGCGCGCCTGGCAGGCCGCCACCGATCTCGATTCCATGCTCGCGGAGCATCTGCTTCTGCACGCCGGCCCCGTCGATCCCTTCCGGGACGAGCACGGCAGTCAGCTGCGGAAGCTGGTGGGCTGGGTCGGCGAGCAGTTCCATATTGCGCTCGGCCATCGCGGCCTGCAGGTATCCGCCGGCTTCTGCGTGGCGGGCCCAGCGAGCCTCGAGCCCCTCGTTGAGGACTTCGCGAAGCGCCTCGTGGAGGCCGAAGACGAGCGGCGAAGGCAGCGTGTGGTGGTAGGCCGCCGGGCGCGCCAGCCAGTAAGCCTCGAGCAGCTGCGGGTCGAGATAGAAGGTGCTCGGCTTCGGCTGACTGCGCATGAAATCCAAGGCTCGCTGCGAAATCGAGATCGGCGACATGCCGGGGCTCATCGCCAGGCACTTCTGCGAGCAGCTGTAGGCGTAGTCAACGCCCCAGTCTGTGAGCGCTACTTCAATTCCACCGAGCGCGGTGACGCAGTCGGCCATCAGGAAGGTGTCGTTGTCCCTCATCGCTTCGCCAAGCTCGGGAAGGTCGTGACGCACGCCGGACGAAGTTTCGGCGTAGACGACGGCCATTAGTCGTGCGTCTGGGTTCGCGGCCAATGCGTCGAGCAGTGCCTCGTTTGTTACGGCCTGCCCCCACTCCGCCTCAACCTCAACGACGTTGGCGTGGTAGCGGTTTGCGATCTCAACTAGGCGGCGGCCGAAGTAACCGTTGACGCCGATGATCACTGTCGAGCCTGGCTCGACGAGTGCGGCGATCCCCGCCTCCATCCCCGAGGTGCCGGTAGCGCTGATCGGCAAAGTCATGCCGTCGCCCTCGTCGCGCTGGTAGACCCTCGCCGTCATCGCGGCGAGATCGGTCAGGATCTCGTACATGTCCGGATCGAGGTGTCCGAGCAGCGGCTTGCTCAGCGCGCTAAGGACATCGGGGCTGATGTTTGCCGGGCCGGGGCCACAGAGCAGGCGCGGTTCGACGTTGATGGCTTCGATCGGGGTATTTGTCATTCCCATACCCTGCCTGTTCGAACAAATAGGATCAATAGCTGAAACTATAAAATTTTCGCTTGATTCATTGACTGAGTCCTAAATAAGGCGTAAACACTGACCACCGTTTGAGCAACTGCGGACAAGCCGTTTTGACAGCCGCCATAGAGGTGTGGTTCACTGCGGCGCTCGCACCACAAAGGAGAGACTGACATGGCGATGACCCACCGACTACACCGTTCTGAATTGGCCGTTCCTGGCAGCAACGAGCGGATGCTCGAGCGCGCCCCCGAAGCCGGAGCCGACGTTGTCTTCCTCGACCTCGAGGATGCCGTCGCCCCCGACGACAAGGTCCAAGCGCGACTCAACGTAATCACGGCGCTCAACGATCTCGACTGGTCGGCCTGCTCGGTCTCAGTCCGCATCAACGGCCTCGACACCTACTGGTGCTACCGCGACATCGTTGACGTCGTCGAACAGGCGGGCAACAACCTTGACGCAATCCTGATCCCGAAGGTCAGCAGCGCCGCCGACGTTCACCTCGTCGCAACGATGCTCGAGCAGATCGAAGCAGCGATGGGAATCAAGGAGCCGATCGCGCTCTACGTCTTGATCGAGACCGCGGCCGGGATGGCCAACGTTGAAACGATCGCCCAATCGCACCCGGAGCGGCTCGAAGCGCTGGTCTTCGGAGTTGCCGATTACGCAGCCTCGATTCAGTCCTCGACGACAAACATTGGCGGCGTCAGCGCCGACTACTCGGTTCTTACGGATCCAGCCGACGAGGGTGCCGATCGCACGGCTTTCTGGGGCGACCCGTGGCACTACGCAATCGCCCGAATGGCAGTTGCAGCGCGCGCCAACGGCCTGCGCCCAATCGACGGGCCATTCGGTGACTTCTCCGACCCTGAGGGCTACATCTCGGCAGCTCGCCGCGCCGCAATGCTCGGCTGCGAAGGCAAGTGGGCAATCCACCCTTCCCAGGTAGAACTCGCGAACGAGGTATTCACGCCGGCCGAGCACGTCGTCAGCCGCACGCGACGCATTCTCGAAGAGATGGAGATCGCTGCGACAGAGGGTCGCGGCGCTGTCTCACTCGACGGTCGTCTGATCGACGCCGCATCAATTCGCATGGCTGAGAACCTGCTCGCCAAGGTCGAGCAGATCGGCGAGCGCGACGCAATGCTGGCCGAGAGCCGCTCAGCGCGCGAAGCGGCTAAGAGCTAGCGGGTTAGCTGGCGCGCTGCTCGGAGCGCGGAGCCATCAGCAGCGCTGCTGCGAGGAAACCTAGTGCGCCAAGGAAGGTGCCCAGGTTGGCGAGCAACGGGTTGACCACGGCCCCCGAAGCACCCTCGCTGCGCGCCGCGACTGCCGAGACACCGAAAGCGACTGAGCCAAGCATGTTGAGCCAGGCGACTCTCCAGAGCCTCGCGGCGGGATCCCAAAGCCGATCGTTCTCCGTGCAGGCTCTCAGCGCCAGCAGGCTTGAGATCAAGAATGCCGCCGAGCCATACACGTCAGGCCGCCAGACATGCGAAGTAGCCCCAGGTAGGTGAGGCGAAGCCATCGCCGCGAAGGTGCTGACGTTGAAGCAGAGCGTTCCGACAAACTGGATGGCAGCCGACCACCAGTCGCTTGCCTCCGCTCCTCTCCAGCCTGAGAAGCTCGGACGGCCGCTTAGCAACCACTGAATTAACGCGGCAACAGTAAAGAAAATTGATCCTGCGAAGAACGTAACCGAGGCTAACCAGGTCGGAATAGCTGGAATCGTCGCGAATACGGCGCCGAGCGCGAACAGGAACGAACCGACCGCGAACAGTCTCGACTCGCGCCGCGGCGTGGTGAAGCGTTTAGCGGCCGCATCGCCGATTGCCATCTCGCTCACTACTTCAGATCGCGCGTGATGAAGCGCGCGGCGCCGGCGCCGATCACGACGACCAGCCAGGCTGCGACGGCCAGCAGCGCGACGCCAAGCGCGAGCGTTGCAGCGCCTCCAGTTATCGCTTCGCCTAACGAGGACGTGGCTGACCCGAGGCTGTACTTGCCGACGGTTGGGATCGCCTGGAGCCCAGCGTCAACGCCGAGTGCTAAGACCAGCGCGGCGACAAGCCCGGCGGTATAGCTGCGGAAAAGCAGCGATAAGCCGAAGGCGAAGACGCCCCAGATGAGTGCTTCGACGCCAGCTCTTAGGGCATTGTCGAGCTGCTGGCCAAACGGAAACGCGACCGAACCGACAGATGCCAAGATCGCTTCAAGCAGCAACGTAATCGCCATAACCCCAACCACGTAAGCGAGCAGCAAGAGGACAGCGCTGAGAAGCTTCACCAGCACAAGCTGCTGGCGCGACGGCTGGACGGTCGCCGCCAGCCGCAGCGTCTTGCTCGAAAACTCAAGGCCGAAGATCCAAGCCCCGAGGACGATTGCTCCGATCGAAATGATCACCTGAGCCACTAAGTCGGGGACCTCGTAGTAGGCAGTCGACGCGCTGCCCTCGGGGGCGATGACGACAACAATTACCGCGCTGATCACTACCAACGCCAGCGTGATTATCAGCGTAAGTCGCGGCGCCGGCATGCTGCGTACCTTCAAGAGCTCAGCGGCGAACATCGTCAGCTCTCCCCTTGCCGTTAGCAGTTAGATCGAGGAAGACGGACTCTAGGTCTGCTGTCTGCGGGCGCAGCTCGTCGGGGTAGACGCCAGCGTCGGCGAGCACTTTGGCGATTACCGAGCCTGGCTGGTCCCCTGTCTCTGCGCGGATCTCGCCATTCTCAAACGCCGTCGCGGTGACCCCGGCAGCGCCGAGCGCAGCAAGCGCAGCGTCGCCGTTGCCGGCCGGTACGCGCAGAACGATGCCACTCGTCGTGATGATCGAAGCGATCGGCCCTTCGGCGACCAGCTTCCCTTCGCGGATGATCACGATCTCGTCGACGGTTCGCTCGATCTCATCGAGCACATGCGAGGAGACGAGCGCCGTCATCCCGCGAGCAGGCAGCGAGCGAATCAGCTCGCGCATCTCGACTACACCTTCGGGATCAAGTCCGTTGATCGGCTCGTCGAGCACGACCAGCTCCGGTTCGTGAACCAGCGCGAGCGCGAGGCTCATCCTCTGCCGCATCCCGAGCGAGAAGCTCTTGACCTTGTCTGAGGAGCGCGAGGAGAGGCCAACCGTCTCAAGCACGGCGTCGATCTTCGGGTCGCGGCGGCCGATGCCAAAACCAGCGCACTGAATCTCGATGTTCTGCCGCGCCGTTGCCCGCTCGTAGAGCGCCGGCAGTTCAATGTGCGAGCCGGTGCGGCGCACCGCATCGGCGAAGGCGGCCGTTCCCTGCAAAGCGCCGAACAGCTCAATCTGGCCGCTGTTGGGGGTTGCCAGGCCAAGCAACAGCTTCATCGTCGTTGACTTACCGGCCCCGTTCGCTCCAAGTAGGCCGGTAACCGAACGCTCAGCGACCTCGAAGCCGAGCCCGTCGACCGCGTTGCGCGAGCCGTAAGACTTGGTTACCGAATCAAAGCTAAGAACCGAGCTTGCCACCGGCCGCAGAGTACTAACTCCGCTGGCCTCGCTAGACGGGGAACCGAGGAATCGAACCTCGAGCAAGGGTTTTGGAGACCCCTATGTTGCCATTACACCAGTCCCCCAGTGCCCCGCGGACAATAGCCAGCCGCGCTCGCCGTAGCGGGGCGGCTGCCGTCAGCGCGGCGTCGGCGGGGCCGGCGACTTGCCAATCTCGTCTCTACCCCACAGCAGCCAGCTCGCTGCCAGCGCGATCAGTATTCCCAGAACCGTGTTGAGCACGCGGTAGCCAGCCAGCTCTAGGCCGCTGTAGAAGACGCTGCTGATCATCAACAGTGCGGTCGGCGTGATCAGCATCACGAACCAGTGGTAATTGCGCTCACGCATCGCAAAGAGTGCCAAGGCTCCCAGCGATGCCGCCGCTGCCAGAACCCAAGGGTCGCCTGTGAGATAGATGAACACGGCAGCGATCGTGATCCCGATAAACGAGCCGGTCGAGCGTTGAATGCTGCGGATTCGGCTGGCGTGAGGGTCTGGTTGAAGGATCGCAAGGACCGTCAGCGTGACCCAATAGCCAAAGGAGAGATCGACCAAGCGGTAGGCCAAGACCGACGCAGATGTTGCCAAGGCGATCCGAAGCGCATGGTGACGCAGCACGGGGCTTAGCTGGAGCCTCGACCAGGCGGCGGCGAGCGTCACCCGCACACCCGGCCAGGTTGCCTCGCCTCCCTTTGGCGCTGGGCCACCTCCAGCGAGCAGCATCCAGAACAACCCCACAGCGCCACCGACGGCAACCGCGGCGACCGCCGGGCCCAGCGGCTGCGGTGGCAGTCCATTCGTAACGATGAAGACGGCCCCGATTGCGAAGGCAGCTAACGCGCCGTGCTTTCCTGCCACGCGCAGCGTCGACCAAGCGCCGATCCAGACGAAGGTTGTGACCACACTCGCCGCGATGCTCGGCTGCGTGATGTTGGCGAGCGCGATCGCAACAACAGAAGCGGCTAGGCAGAGCAGCCCCCACGGCCAGCGGTCACTCACCTCGCGGCCCGGCATGACGAGCGCCACGTTGAGGCCACCGAGCGCTGCGAGCAAACCGAGAGTCGGATCACCTACCGCTAGGCCGACGAAGAGCGGAATCGCGACGGCAAGCATCCCGGCAACCGCGATCCCCCAGTCGAGCTCGCTCTCGTTAACTCGAAATACCTCGTCTGTCGTCTGCCCAAACTGCTCGATCTGGCCCCTTGGATCCACGCTCACAAACTACACGGCGCGGCACAGCTCTCCTGATGCGGGCGAAGGGACTCGAACCCCCACAGCCTTTCGGCCACCGGCTCCTAAGGCCGGCGCGTCTACCAATTCCGCCACGCCCGCGCGGCAAGGAGCCTAGCGCCGCTGGCATGTAGCCATAGCGCCCGGTATCGTCACAAGCGATGAAACCAGTAGTTCATAAGGGCGAAGCAGTGATCGAACACCCCAACCGCGTCAAGAGCGCGAGCCTGGCGATGCGCGCTGTCGTCGTTGTCGTCCTGATCCTCTCTTCGCTGCTGATCGCTGTGATCACAATCGGTGGCTGGAGCGCACTGGCAGGAATGAAGCCGATCTGCATCGTCTGGATCTTCCTCGACCTTCTCTTCGCCTATTACGTCGCCAAGTGGGCGCGCGGCGTTCTGCCCGTGATCGCAACTCTGGCGATGATGATGGGCGTCTTCGGCCTGATCGCGATCCCATCATGGGTTGACCGCGAAGGCTTCGGTTACGCGCAGCCGGCGCTTAGCTCCAGTGTGCTCGGCAGCCTGACAGCGATCCTCGTCGCGCTGCAGCTGCTCGTAATCATCACTTCGATGTACGCGTTCCGCCAGCAATGGAACGTCGAAGTCGAACATTGGCCCGCCGAAGAAGGCGACGCCTTGCCGGCCGGCGCCTGACCGACCATTCAGGCACCTACGATGTGACTGCCCTGCCCGGGTGGCGGAATGGTAGACGCGGGGGTCTCAAAAACCCCTGTCCGAAAGGATGTGCGGGTTCGACTCCCGCCCCGGGTACTTCA
>JBIHZY010000166.1:0-3731 GCA_044240185.1 Solirubrobacteraceae bacterium | reverse complement strand
TTGCGCGGCGGTCAGGTTGACGCTGCTGGCGATCACCGGATCGCGATGCTCGGCGTTGTCGCCGGGCTCGCGTCGCAGCAGGGCGTCGAGGTGCTCGGCGTTGAAGCGGCCTCCGTCTCCTATCCGAACTTCCTCGACGAGATCGCTGCGCTGCGCTGAGTTTCGCCAGCCCGCTACGTTCAGTCGGATGATTGTGGCGATCGACGGACCCGCAGGGGCCGGAAAATCAACCGTTGCGCGTGCCGTCTCTGAGGCGCTCGGTTTCACCTACCTCGACACCGGGGCGATGTACCGCTGCGTCGCTTTAGCTCGGCTGCGAGACCCCCAATCTAACGTGGCTGCGCTTGAGATCGCGTTCGCTGGCAGCGTCACACTGAACGGGGAAGACGTTGGCGAAGAGATTCGCTCCCCGGCTGTTACTGAGCTGGCCTCCGAGGTTGCCGCTGAGCCCGATGTTCGCGCTGCAATGGCGCTGCGACAGCAGGCGATGCTGGCTAGTGGCGACTGGGTTGCCGAAGGGCGTGACATCGGCACTGTGATCGCGCCGCAGGCCGAACTGAAGATCTTCCTGACCGCTGATCCGACAGAGCGGGCGCGCCGCCGTGCTGAACAGACCGGCCGTCCGCTCGACGAAGTCCTAGCCGAGCAGCAGCAGCGTGACCGGCGCGATGGTGAGCGTGAGCTCTCGCCGTTGGTCGCAGCCGCTGACGCGGTCCAGCTCGACACGACGGCGCTCAGTGCCGACGAAGCGATCGCCGAAATCGTCGATCTCGCCGCTCAGCGCTCGGGGGGCCGGAGCCAATGAGCCGTCCACGCGTAGCGATCGTCGGTTATCCGAACGTCGGCAAGAGTTCACTAGTCAACCGGCTGAGTGGTTCGCGGGAAGCCGTCGTCGAGGAGCGCGCCGGCGTAACGCGCGACCGCAAGGAGCTTGACTGCGAATGGAACGGGCGCCAGTTCACGCTCGTCGATACCGGCGGAATGGATCTGCTCGATCCCGACCCGATCGCCGGGTCTATTCGCGACCAGGCAACGGCGGCCTTATCTGAAGCGCAGCTCGCCGTGCTCGTCGTCGACGTCAAGGGCGGACTACGCCCGGGCGATGAAGAGATGGCCGATCTGCTGCGTCGCAGCGGATTGCCGGTGCTTGTTGCCGCCAACAAGTCTGACGTTCTCTCCGACATTCCCTTGGCAGGAGAGTTCCACCGTCTTGGCCTCGGCGAGCCGATCTCGGTCTCCGCCGCACAGGGCCTTGGCAGCGGCGATCTGCTCGACCGAATCGTCTCGATGCTCCCAGACGCCGACGAAGATGAAGCGGACGAGGGCGATCCGCCGATCCGCTTGGCGATCATCGGCCGACCGAACGTCGGTAAATCAACGCTGATGAACAAGATCGTCGGCTCCGAGCGGACGATCGTCAGTGACATCGCTGGGACTACGCGGGACGCGATTGATATGCCGATCGAGGTCGGTGGCCGCAAGGTGACGTTGATCGACACGGCTGGAATGCGCCGTCAATCGAAGCTTTCGGACAGCCTTGAGTACTACACCGTGCTGCGTTCACAGCGTGCCGTTGAGCGCGCCGATGTGGCGCTCGTTATCTGTGATGCTGCCGACGGCGTTACCTCGCAGGACATGCGGATCGCCGAGCTGGCGATGCAGGAGGGTTGCGCAACGCTGATGGCGCTGAATAAGTGGGACGTGAACCCGCTCGATGAGGACGCGCTCGATCACGAACGGGCGAAGGTCGCGAAGAAGCTGCGCCTGCGTCCCAAATTGATGACGATCAGCGCTAAGGATGGCCGCCACGTTGGCCGCGTCCTCGATGAAGCTGTCGCGCTCGGCGATCGCCGCGCCGAGCGGATCCCGACGCCGCAGTTGAATCGTTTTCTTGCCGAGGTAGTCGCCGAGCGCCAGCCGCCGGCGCGCCAAGGCAAGCGGCTAAAGCTGCTTTACCTGGCGCAGATCGAAGCGTCGCCGCCACGCTTCTCGCTGCAAGTCAACAGGCGTAACCGCGTCACGCGCGACTACACCTACTTCATCGAGAACCGGATGCGCGCTCGCTACGGGCTCGATGGCGTTCCGCTGATCATCGACATTCACGAGCGCAAGCAGCGTCGCTCGGAGCGCTAGAGCGCATCGGCACTGCAGGACGGCGTTCCTCGCGACCATTCACGCCCGCTACGCTGCGTTACCTATGAGCCAAGAAAACAGTTTTCTCTTCACCTCCGAATCGGTAACCGAAGGTCACCCTGACAAGGTTGCCGACCAAATCTCGGACGCAATTCTCGACGCGATCCTCGAGCAGGATTCGTTCGCCAAGGTGGCCTGCGAGACGCTCGTTAACACCAATCTCGTCGTCGTAGCTGGCGAGACCTCATTCGACACTTCGAAGATCAACGTTGACGCGATCGTGCGTGACACAATTCGCGAGATTGGTTACGTCGGTTTTGATAAGGAGTTTGATGCTGACGAGGTCAAGATCCTTGACCATCTTGGCGGCCAGTCGGCCGACATTGCGCAAGGCGTTGACGAGGCGAAAGAGGCTCGTGAAGGTGACGAGGATCCGCTAGATAAGGCCGGCGCTGGCGATCAGGGAATGATGTTTGGCTACGCCAGCAACGAGACGGAGTCGTTGATGCCGTTGCCGGTTCATCTCGCGCATCGCCTTGCTGAGAGGTTGACGGCGGTCCGCAAGGACGGAACTCTCGATTACCTGCGCCCGGACGGCAAGACGCAGGTCAGCGTCCGTTACGTCGACGATCGCCCGGTGGCGATCGAGAAAGTCCTTATCTCAACTCAGCATGACGAGGGAGCCGACACGCCAGCCGGCCGCATCGCCGATGATCTCTGGGAGCACGTCGTCGTGCCGGTCCTTCCCGAGGGGATGTACGACGCTGAGCAGCTTCGCGGCGATCTGCTCGTAAACCCGACCGGCAACTTTGTGATCGGCGGACCCGTCGGCGATTGCGGCCTGACCGGCCGCAAGATCATCGTTGACACTTACGGCGGTAAAGCTCGCCACGGTGGTGGAGCATTTTCTGGCAAGGATCCATCGAAGGTTGACCGCTCGGCCGCCTACGCGGCCCGCTACGTCGCCAAGAACATCGTCGCTGCAGGATTGGCCGAGCGCGCAGAGGTGCAGGTCGCCTACGCAATCGGAGTAGCTCACCCAGTCTCGGTGATGGTCGACACCTTCGGCACGGAAACGATTCCGCGAGCTCGGATCGAGGAGCTTGTCGCTGAGAACTTCGACCTTCGTCCGGCCGCCTTCCGCGAGTATCTGAGTCTGCACAGCCCGATCTACTCGGCGACCGCGGCCTATGGCCACTTTGGTCGCAACGAGAAGCAGTTCACGTGGGAGCGGACCGACCGCGCCGACGCACTCCGCGCTGCTGCCGCCGGCGAGTAGCTAGAGCCCGTCTTTGGTTGAGCGCTGGCGCTGCTCCGCGCGAAGGCGCTGGGTTCGATCGGTTGCCCAAAAAGATCGTGTGTGAGCCGTCTCGGCTAGTGCGACCCATCCCGAGCGCGCTCTATCGTCGCCGCTGTGCCAAAAGTCGCTCAGGTCGAGCCGATCACGACGGCCCGCGTCCTGCGTGGCCCGTTCGATTACGCCTGCCCGGAAGGCGTCGAGGTCGGTTCGGTCTTGCGAGTCCCGTTTGGGGGGCGAGATCTGCTCGCTGTCGTAACGGCGCTGAAGGATTCATCGGAGCATGAGCTGAGCGAGCCGA